>JAQGKM010000220.1 GCA_028290125.1 Hyphomicrobiales bacterium
AATATCGGCTGCCGTGGGAGGATGAGGTCATCCACAAGGACGGCGTCTCCTGCGGCTTTCCCGCGCCGACGCGTCTCTACGGCGAGAAAGCCTGAGCCATGGCGACGATCCCGTCAGATCCCTACGCCTGGCCGTTCGACGGCAAGCTCGCGCCGGAAAACACCGCCTTCATCATCATCGACATGCAGACGGATTTCTGCGGGCAGGGCGGCTATGTCGACAAGATGGGCTACGATCTCTCGCTGACGCGCGCGCCCATCGAACCGATCAAGCGCGTGCTCGCGGCGCTTCGCGCCAAGGGCTACACAATCATCCACACGCGCGAGGGGCACCGGCCGGATCTCTCCGACCTGCCGGCCAACAAGCGCTGGCGCTCGCAACAGATCGGCGCCGGCATCGGCGATGCGGGTCCGTGCGGGCGCATCCTCGTGCGCGGCGAGCCGGGGTGGGACATCATTCCAGAGCTTGCGCCGCTGCCCGGCGAGCCGATCATCGACAAGCCCGGCAAGGGCTCGTTCTGCGCCACCGATCTCGAATTGATGCTGCACACGCGCGGCATCCGCAACATCGTGTTGTCGGGCATCACCACGGATGTCTGCGTCCACACGACGATGCGCGAGGCCAACGATCGCGGCTTCGAATGCCTGCTGCTCGAAGACTGCTGCGGCGCAACCGATCATGGCAATCACCTGGCGGCGCTGCACATGGTGAAAATGCAGGGCGGCGTCTTCGGCGCCGTCGCGACCTCGACCAATTTCCTCGATCATCTGCCGTAAGGACTGACGTGATGGACAGACCGCAGGCGCTCTCGCTCGAAACCATCGGCATGACGAAGATCTTCGGGCCGCTCGTCGCGCTGGGCGACGTCTCGCTCAAGGTCGAGGCGGGCTCGTTCCACGCGCTGCTCGGCGAGAATGGCGCGGGCAAGTCTACGCTCGTGAAATGCATCATGGGTTTCTACCAGGCCGACAGGGGCTCGCTGCTGCTCGACGGGCAGGAAGTGACCGTGCGCAATCCGCGCGACGCGCGCGCGCTCGGGCTCGGCATGGTCTACCAGCACTTCACGCTGGTGCCGTGCCTGACGGGAGCCGAGAATCTCGTCATCAGCCGCGCCGATGCGCCGGCCATTATCGATTGGGCGAAGGAGAAAAAGGCGCTCTACGCCTTTCTCGACCGCATGCCATTTCGCGCGCCGCTCGACATCCCGGTGTCGCAACTCGCGGCGGGCGAAAAGCAGAAGCTCGAAATCCTCAAGCTGCTCTATCTCGACCAGCGCCTGCTCATTCTCGACGAACCGACCTCCGTGCTGACGCCGCAGGAGGCGGATGAAATCTTGGGGCTGTTGCGCGGCATGACGGACCGCAAGGAAATCTCCGTCGTGATGATCACCCACAAGTTTCGCGAGGTGACGGCCTTCGCGGACTCGCTCACGGTGCTGCGGCGCGGGCAGCGCGTCGGCGGCGGCAAGGTGTCGGAGCTCACCACCGACGCCATGGCGCGCATGATGATCGGCGACACGCAGATCACCACGCGCGCGACCCGCACCGAAAAGGCCCCGGGCGCCGCGGTGCTGGAGATCGCCGGCCTCATCGCCCGCGACGACGCCGAGAAGAACGTTCTCGACAAGGTCAACCTCAAGGTGAAGTCCGGCGAGATCGTCGGCGTTGCCGGCGTGTCTGGCAACGGGCAATCGCAATTGATGGAAGTTCTGTCGGGCCAGCGCCCGGTCGATGACGGCCGCATTTTCGTGCGTGACCAGCCGTTCGAACCGACGCGCGACTCCTTTTATCGGTTGAAGATCTTCGGGCTGCCGGAGGAGCCGTTGAAGAACGCCACCGTGCCGCGCATGAGCGTCGCGGAGAACATGGCGTTCCGCTCGTTCGATCGTCCGCCCAATGCCAAATGGGGCTGGTGGCTTTCGCCCGGCCCGATGCGCGCCAAGGCGCGCGAGCTCATCGACCTCTATCGCGTGAAGACGCAATCGCCGGACTCGGCGATTGGCGATCTGTCGGGCGGCAACGTGCAGCGCGCCGTGCTTGCGCGCGAATTGTCGGGCGACGTCGACGTGCTCATCGTCGCCAATCCGTGCTTCGGCCTCGACTTCGCGTCGGTGGCGGAGATCCGCTCGCAGATCATGGAGCAGCGCAACCGCGGCGCGGCGGTTCTGCTGATCTCGGAAGATCTCGACGAAATTCTCGAGCTCGCAGATCGCGTGGCGGTGATGTCGGAGGGCGTCATCACCTATGTCTCGCCCATCGGCGAGACAGATCGCGCGACCATCGGCATGCATATGGCGGGGCATGATTGATGATCGAGGTTGCGGCAGAGCCCTATCCCTTCAAGCTCGATCCGGAGCGGACCGCGCTCGTCGTCATCGACATGCAGCGCGATTTCGTCGAACATGGCGGCTTCGGCGCGGCGCTCGGCAATGATGTGACGCGCCTGCAGGCGATCATTCCGGCCGTCGCCGAGATCATCGCGCTGTTTCGCGCCAAGGGCTGGCCGATCCTGCACACGCGCGAATGCCATCGGCCGGACCTTTCGGATTGCCCGCCGTCAAAACGCCTGCGCGGAGAAGGCGCGGGTCTTCGCATCGGCGACACAGGCGCCATGGGGCGCCTGCTGGTGCGTGGCGAACCCGGCGCCGCGATCATTCCCGAATGCGCGCCGCTGGACGGCGAGATGGTGGTCGACAAGCCCGGCAAGGGAATGTTCTGCAACACCGACGTCGAGGCCATGCTGCACGAACGCGGCATCACGCATCTCGTCTTCACCGGCGTGACGACGGAAGTCTGCGTCCAGACGTCGATGCGCGAGGCGAACGATCGTGGCTTCGAATGCCTGCTGATGACGGATTGCACCGAGAGCTATTTCGCCGCGTACAAGGCCGCGGTGATTTCGATGGTGACGGCGCAGGGTGGCATCGTCGGCTGGGCGACGGATCTGGCGGCGTTGAGCAGCGCCGTCAAATGACGTCGAGAGGTAACCACCGTGACTGAACTCCCCATCATCGACGTCACCGGCATCAATGGCGCGCACGGCGCGCGCCTCGCCGAGATCGCGCGCGACATCGGCGCGGCGGCGCGTCGGCCGGGGTTTTTCTACATCGTCAATCATGGCCTGACCGAAGCAGACATGGCGCAAGCCTTCGACTGGTCGCGAAGGTTCTTCGCGCTGCCACTCGAAGAAAAGTCACCGCTCGCCATCACCAAGACCAGCTGCAATCGCGGCTATGTGCAATGAAGACCGAGGCGCTCGACCCTGGCCAGAACATCGACAACAAGGAAGCGATGAACATCGGCTTGCAGCTCGAGGCCGACGATCCCGAATTGCTGGCGGGCGTGGCGTCACGTGCGCTCAACATGTGGCCGCAGCTCGAAGGTTTTCGACCGGCCGTGCTCGATTATTTTGACCGCATGCTCAGGCTCGGCTGCGACATCCATCGCGCCATCGCGGTCGATCTCGGTGTGGACGCCGACTTCTTCGAGCCCCTGTTCAGCAAGTCGATGTCGACCTTGCGCCTGCTGCACTATCCGCCGGCGCCGCGCAGCGATCAGTTCGGCGCCGGGGCGCATACGGACTACGGCAATCTCACGCTTCTGGCGGTGGACGAGATCGGCGGCTTGCAGGTGCGGCGCAGGGGCGGGGGCTGGATCGACGCGCCGCCGGTGCCCGGCGCCTTCATCTGCAACATCGGCGATTGCCTGATGCGCTGGACGAACGGCGTCTATGCCTCGACGCCCCATCGCGTGGTGACGCCCGAAGGCGGCGACCGGTATTCCATCGCGTTTTTTCTGGATCCCAATCCGGACGCGATGGTGGATGTGCTGGAGAGCTGCGTGACAGCGGACAATCCGAAGCGCTACCCGCCGATCACCGCGAGCGCCTATCTCGCGCAGCGCTTTGCGGAGACGTATGGAAGTTTCGAGAAAAAATAGCCTCGTCATTGCGAGGAGCGAAGCGACGCGGCAATCCATGCTTCACGTGTGGCCTCTGGATTGCTTCGCTTCGCTCGCAATGACGACTTACAGGTTCTGCAAAAACGCCTTCGCGGCGTCGCCGTGTTCGCGGCGCAGGCGTGCGAGGTCGATGCCGACCGGCAGCGCGTCGACCACGCGCCAGTCGCCCTTCACCATCACGCGGTCGGCGCTGTGCGCGCCGCAGAGCACGAGCGCCGCGAGCGGGTCGCCTGCGCCCGAGAAGCGCAGTTCGTCGAGGGTGTAAAGCGCAAGGTCCGCCTGCTTGCCGACCGCGATGGCGCCGATGTCGCTGCGGCCGAGGCATTTCGCGGAGCCCTCGGTCGCCCAGCGGAAAGCGTCGAAATGCGTGATGGTTGCGTCATAGGTCAGGCGGTTCATCATCATGGCGTGGCGCACGCCCTCGATGAGATTGGAATTGTCATTCGACGCCGAGCCGTCGACGCCGAGCCCGACGGGCGAACCGGCGCTCTCCAGCTCGCGCGTGCGGCATTGGCCGGACGCCAGCACCATGTTGGAGGTCGGGCAATGACAGACGCCAACGCCATGGCGGCCGAGGCGCTGCACTTCGTCGTCGTTGAAGTGAATGCCGTGCGCGAGCCAGACGCGGTCCGTCATCCAGCCGGCGTCTTCGAGATAATCGACGGGCCGGCACTGGAAGCGCGACTGGCAGTAATCCACTTCATCCTGTGTTTCGGCGAGATGCGTGTGCAGCCGGCAATCGTGCTTCTCGGCAAGCTGCGCGGATTCGATCATCAGCTGCTTGGTGACGTTGAACGGCGCGCAGGGCGCCAGCGCGACCTGCGTCATCGCGCCGTCCGACAGATCGTGATAGCGGCCGATGACGCGCTCGCAATCGGCCAGAATGACGTCCTTGTCCTGAACGCCGCCATCGGGCGCATTGCCGCCCATCGCCTGCGTCATATCGAGCGAGCCGCGCGTCAGCGTCATGCGGATGCCGAGTTTTGCGGCTTCCTCCGCCTGAATGTCC
>JAQGKM010000231.1 GCA_028290125.1 Hyphomicrobiales bacterium
CGGCGCCATCGAACGCTTCGGCCACGGGACGACCGTGGGGCTGAATGCGCTTCTGACCGGGACCGCAGCGCGCACCGCCATCCTGACCACGCGCGGTTTCGCCGACACGCTCGAGATCGGCCGCATGCGGCGGCAGACCTCCGGCCTGAACGAAATCGAAGTCACCGATCCTTATCTTCGCAACCGCTTCGCGCCGTTGACGCCTCGAAGACTCGTGTTTGAAATCGACGAGCGGATCAACGCCAACGGCCATGTGATTGCGCCGCTCGACGAGACGCAGGCGCGCGCGACCATTGCACAGCTGCCGTCGCATGGCGTCGAGGCGGTCGCGGTCTGCACGCTGTTCAGCACGATCAACCCGGCGCATGAACTGCGCCTGCGCGAGCTCATCGACGAGATCATGCCCGGCGTCTTCGTCAGCCTGTCGCATGAAATCTCGCCGAATGTCGGTGAATACGCGCGCATGTCCACCACCGCCGCCAATGCGGCTCTGGGCCCGCTGGCCGGGCGCTACCTCGCCAAGCTCGAAGAGATCCTGCGGGCGGCCGGCATGAAGACGCCGGTGCTGATGATGACAAGCGCAGGTGGCGTGCTGCCGACTGCCGTTCTCGACGCACGCCCCGCCTACGCGCTGTTCTCCGGACCGGCGGCAGGCGTCATGGGGTCGCTCGCCATGGGCGCCCGGATCGGCGCGCGCAATGTGTTGACGACCGATATAGGCGGCACCAGCTTCGATGTCGGCGCGATCGTCGACGGCAAGCCCGTCATGCATGCCGATATTTCCGTCGGCGGCGCCGACATTCGTGTCCATTCGGTCGATGTGGATTCGATCGGCGCGGGTGGCGGCAGCATCGCACGCGTGATCAGCGGCAGCCTGCGGGTCGGTCCACAAAGCGCAGGCGCAAATCCCGGTCCCGCCTGCTACGGCCGCGGCGGAGTCGAGCCGACCTCGACCGACGCCGATCTCGTGCTCGGCGTGCTCGATGCCAGTTATTTCATCGGCGGGCGGATGGCGCTGGATGTAGAAGCCGCGCGCCACGCCATCGATGAGAAAATCGCGAAACCGCTTGGCCTTTCGGTGATCGAAGCCGCTTGGGCGATTCGCCAGGTGCTCGACTCCCGAATGGCGGACCTGTTGCGCCGCATGACCATCGAGCGCGGCTACGATCCCCGCGATTTCGCGCTCTTCGCCAATGGCGGCGCAGGCCCTTCGCATGCGTGGGTGCTGGCCGCTGAACTCGGGCTCGGCTCGTTCGTCGTGCCGGCAGCTGCGACCGCGCAATCGGCGTTCGGGACCGCGAATGCGGATGTCTCCTTCTCCACGGAGCGCCCGTCCTACGTGCGCCTGCAGGCGCGCCGAGCAGCGACTGACGACGAGGTGGGACGGATCGCCGACGCCCTGCGGCAGGCCGAAGATGAAGTGCGCACGAACCTGCAGCGCGCGGGCGTATCGCAAGACACGGCGCTGGAGCGGCGCTTGTCCATCCGCTTTCGCGGTCAGACGAACCATCTCGACGTCCCGCTGGCCGCGACGGCTCTCACGGGGCAAACGCTCGCCGACGCCATCGACCAGTTTCAACGGGACTACGAGACGCTGTTCGGGCATGGCGCGTCCTATGCCGGCGCCGGTCACGAGATTCTGAACGTGCGTGTGACCGGCGTGGGCGCCCTGCCCCCGCCGCCGCTCCGGGCGCGCGGCGACACGCCGACAAGGCATGGTCTGCGCGACGTGATCTTCGACGATCCCGCGCAGCCGGTCGAAACGCAGGTCTGGCGCACGACCTTTCCGGCGCCGGGAACGCGTTTCGACGGCCCCGCAATCATCGAATATCCCGGCCAGAGCGCCGTTCTTCCGCCGGGCTCGAGCGGCGAAGTGGATGAGTTTGGCAATCTGCATGTGAGGCTCGCGCCATGAGCAAGGAAGCACTGGGCTCGATCGTCCACGACGTGATCCGCAACCGGCTGGTGGCGATCACCGAGGAGATGCGCATTGCGCTGCAAAGCGTTTCAGGATCACCGACGGTGACGGAAGCGTCCGACTTCTTCACAGGCCTCTTCCTGCCGGATGGATCCGTCGCCTCGATGGGTTTTCAGGTCGCCTATCAGGCGCCGGTGTGCGGCGCCTTCATCCGCCACATCACCGACCGGTCAAACCATGTCGTGCGCGAGGGCGACATGTTCATCGGCAACGACCCCTACATCGGCGCGCTGCACCAGAACGATGTGCAGATGGTCGCACCGATCTTTTTCGAGGGCGAGATCGTCGCCTGGTCGGGCGTAGAGGCGCACGAGACCGATGTCGGCGGCATGGATTTCGCGAGCTGGTCGCCCAAGGCCCGCGAGGTCTTTCAGGAAGGGATGCGCATCCCCTGCGTGAAATTGCTCGACCGCGGCGAGATGCGCGACGACGTGCTGGAGATGATCCTCGCCGCCTCGCGACTGCCCGGCTCTCTCGGTCTCGACATCCGCGCCTTCATCGCCACGCTGAATGTCGCGCAATCGCGTGTCGGCGATCTGGTGAAGCGCTATGGCGTCCCGACCTTCCGCGCGGCCATCGCCCGGATGATCGAAACCTCCGCGCGCAGCATGCGCACGCGTCTGGCAAGCCTCCCCGACGGGATCTTCCGCGCCAGCGACTATCTCGAGCATGACGGACACGAAAACCGGCTCTACAAGCTCGACGTCGTGCTGGAGAAGCGCGGCGACGCCATGACGCTCGACTTTTCGGGCTCCAGCCCGCAGGCGCCCGGCTTCATCAACTCGACGCGGTCCGGCCTTGCGGGCGCCGTCAGCGGCTCGGTTCTTCCGACGCTCGCGTGGGACATGCAATGGAATGAAGGCGCCTTGGCGCCCGTCACCATCAAGGCGCCGGACGGACTCGTCTGCACCGCGACCTTCCCGGCGCCGGTCGGCTCGGCGACCGTCGAGACCATCTGGGTGACCGGCAATGCGATCATGCTCGCGCTCAACAAGATGCTCGCCGCCTCGCCTGGCACGGCCTACCGCGCGCAGGGCGTCAACGACGGCGCAATGGCGACTTTCAATCTTGGCGGCGTCAACCAGTTCGGCGAAAAGTTCGGCCTGCATCTGATGGACCCGCTGGCCGGCGGCTCGGCCGCGTTCCCCGACAAGGACGGCGTCTCAGCCGGCGGCCCGATCACCTCGCCCATGTCGGCCATCGCCGACGTCGAGCGGAATGAACAGGTCGTGCCTCTGTTCTACCTGCATCGGCGCCTCGCCATCGACACCGGCGGCGCAGGCCGGCAGCGCGGCGGGTTGAGCGCCGAAGTCGCCCTGACGCTGGGCGGCATCAACGACGCGCAGGCGCTCATCATGACGCACGGCGCGGAGGTTCCCAATTCGCAGGGTCTCGGCGGCGGCTGGCCCGGCGCCACGATCCGCCAGATGTTCGGCCGCGGCGCCGTCGCGCAGGGCCGCGCGCGCGACGCCGCCTTCGAGACATTCGGCCCCAAGCCCGGCCTGATGACCATCACCGACGCCGACGTGTTCCATGTGATCTGGCAAGGCGGCGGCGGCTATGGCGATCCTCTCTCCCGGCCTTTCGATCTGGTCGAAAAGGACGTGGCGGACGGCGCGGTGAGCGCGGGTGCGGCGCATGACATCTATGGCGTCGTCGCCGGCG
>JAQGKM010000239.1 GCA_028290125.1 Hyphomicrobiales bacterium
AACCGCGTGTCGGACGTGCAGCGCCGCCAGATGACGACCGTCGAGGGCGACAACATCCATTGCATCGCGCTCGAAGGCACGTTCGACGATTGCCAGTCGATCCTGAAGGGCCTGTTCAACAATCTCGCGTTCCGCGACGGCCTCGGCCTGTCGGGCGTGAACTCGATCAACTGGGCGCGCGTGGTCGCGCAGATCGTCTATTATTTCACGAGCGCGGTGGTGCTCGGCGCGCCGCACCGCAAAGTGTCGTTCACCGTGCCGACCGGCAATTTCGGCGACATTCTCGCGGGCTACGTCGCCAAACGCATGGGCCTGCCGATCGGGCGCCTCGTCATCGCCACCAACGAGAACGACATTCTGGCGCGCACGCTGGATGAAGGCTCGTATGAAGTGCGCGGCGTGCACGCGACGCAGTCGCCCTCAATGGACATCCAGGTCTCGTCCAATTTCGAGCGCCTGCTGTTCGACGCGGCCGATCGCGATCCGGCTGTCGTGCGCGCCATGATGGCGAGCCTTTCGCAATCTGGCCGCTTCGAACTGCCGCCCGCGATGCTGACGAAGATCACGGAAGAATTCGACGCCTACCGCACCGGCGAAACCGGCACCGCCAAGGAGATGGCGCGCGTCTGGAAGGATTGCGGCGTGCTGCTCGATCCGCATACGGCCGTCGCCGTGCACGCCGCCCGCAAGGCGCTGGCGCATGATCCGGCGACGCCGATGGTGGCGCTGTCGACGGCGCATCCGGCAAAGTTCGGCGCGGCGGTCGAGAAGGCGACGGGCCAGCGTCCCGTCCTGCCGGCGCATCTTGCAGGCCTGATGGACAAGCCGGAGCGCTTCACGGTGCTCGCCAACGATCAGGCCGTGATCGAGGCCTTCGTGCGCGAACGGGCGCGGGCCGCGCGTTGAGGGCTCACGCATGACCATCGAGATCACGACGCTGCCGTCGGGCCTGCGGATCATTACCGATTCCATGCGCGATCTCGAGACGGCTTCACTCGGCGTCTGGATCGGCGCCGGCTCGCGTCATGAGAGCGAAAGCGAACACGGGCTGTCGCACCTGCTCGAGCACATGGCGTTCAAGGGCACCACGCGCCGCTCGGCGCGCGCCATTGCGGAAGAGATCGAAGCCGCGGGCGGCGATCTCAACGCCGCGACGTCCAGCGAGACCACCGCCTATTACGCGCGGGTGCTCGCCTCCGACACCGGACTCGCGCTCGACATTCTCGGCGACATCCTCACGCAAAGCACTTTCGACGCGCAGGAACTGGAGCGCGAGAAGGGCGTGATCGTGCAGGAGATCGGCGCCGCCGAAGACACGCCCGACGACCTCGTCTTCGACCTCTTCACCGATGCGGCCTTTCCCGACCAGCCGATCGGTCGCACGATTCTCGGCACGCCCGAGCGCGTGTCGCGGTTCGATCGCTCGTCGATCGAAACCTATCTCGCGCGCCATTACGCTGCGCCCTCGTCGATCGTCGCCGCCGCCGGCGCCGTCGAGCATCAGCGCATCGTCGATGAAGCAAGCGAACATTTCTCCGCGCTCGGCGCGACGGCTGCTGCGGCGCCCGAGCCCGCGCGCTACGTCGGCGGCGAGAAGAAGCTGCGGCGCAAGCTCGAACAGACGCATGTGGTCGTCGGCTTCCAGGGCTGCTCGTTCCACAATCTCGAGGAATATGCGCTCACCGTCTTCACCAATGCGGTGGGCGGGGGCATGTCGTCGCGCCTGTTCCAGCAGGTGCGCGAGGAGCGTGGCCTCGCCTATTCGATCTACTCGTTCCACTGGCCTTACGCCGACACCGGCCTGTTCGGTTTCTACGCCGCCACCGCGCCGGGCGATGTTGCGGAACTGATGCCGGTTGCGCTCGACTGCCTGCGCGAGGCCGCCGATACGCTGAGCGAAGCCGAGATGGATCGCGCCAAGGCGCAGATGAAGGTGGCGCAACTCACGGCGCTGGAATCATCGTCGGCGCGCGCCGAGCAGATCGCGCGCCAGCATTTGTTCTACGGTCGTGTCTTGCCGCGCGAAGAAATCATCGGCAGGATCGACGCGTTGTCGCTGGAAGAGGTGCGCCACGCGGGTCGCCGCGCGCTCTCGACCGCGCCCACGCTCGCCGCCATCGGCGATGTTTCAAAGGTCATGACGCAGGCGCGGATCGCCGAGCGTCTGGCCTGACGCGCGGACGATCAAATGGCTCTTTTCCGACTGGGAACGCCGGCAGAACCGCAGCACGCCATCCGTGGCGACGGCGTCTATCTGCGCCCGCTCGAATCCCGCGACCATACGGCCTGGGCCGCCCTGCGGGAGCGCAGCCGCGACTTCCTCGCGCCGTGGGAGCCGACCTGGCCGGCCGACGATCTCACGCGATCCGCCTACCGCCGCCGCCTGCGCCGCCATGGCGAGGAGATGGAGCGTGACGAGGCCTATCCGTTCCTGATCTTTCGCGAACAGGACGGCGAACTGCTCGGCGGCCTGACGCTGGGCCAGGTGCGACGCGGCGTGTCGCAGACCGCAACGCTCGGCTACTGGATGGGCGAGCCCTTCGCAGGCCACGGCTACATGGCCCGCGCGGTGCGCGCAGCCGTCACCTACGCCTTCGCCAACCTTCGCTTCCACCGAATCGAAGCCGCGTGCCTGCCGCACAATTCACGGTCGATCCGCCTCCTCGAAGGCGCCGGTTTCCGCCGCGAAGGCCTCGCCCGCGCTTATCTGCGAATCAATGGCGCATGGCAGGACCACGTGCTGTTCGCACGGCTGGACAGCGATCCCGCGCCGCCGGGCGGGCGGATCTAGCGACGCGAACCCCTCTCAAGGGGGAGGGGAACACCAACGTAGTTTGCGCCAACTCCCAAACCATCTGTGCACCCGCCAGCGACGAGCCTTGCCCCCTGCCCGACTGAGCTTTACCAATCAAACTTCCGACATGGTCGCAGTTCACGGGTGCGGTCCATCGATCTCTCGCGTGATCTGGTTTGGCTCCGGGCGGTCTGCGCCGTCCGCGTTTGAAGTGGGTATCGTGCGTCGGCTCCTGTCCTTTCTCATCCTGCTCAGCCTCGTTTTGACAAATGTCGCGGCCGGCATTGCGCCTGCGCTGGCGATTGAATCCGTTCGCGTGCCGCTGTCGGCGCGCGCCATCGACCTGACGCAGGCCGTGCAGCATTATTCCGCACAGGGCGACCGACTGCAGGTGTCCACGGCGCCGGGTTCCGACGGCATCATTCGCCGCATCGAGGTCAGCGCGCGCGAAGCCGGCACGGCGCCATCGTGGATCGTGTTTGCGCTGACCAACGACACCGACGAGCAGGTCGAGCGCCTGATCGTCGCGCCGCATTTCCGGCTCGTCGGCTCCGGCGTGATCTGGCCCGATCTCGGCGCCTCGCGCGTGTCGGCGATCACGGCGAGCCAGGGCTTTCCGCCCGAGCGCGAAGATTCGACCGACGCCGACGTGTTTCGCCTGACGCTCGATCCCGGCACCACCGTCACCTATGTCGCCGAGTTGCGCACGCCGAACCTGCCGCAGCTCTATCTGTGGGAGCCCGACGCCTACAAGGACAAGATCACCAGCCTCACGCTCTACAAGGGCCTGATCATCGGCATTTCCGGCCTGCTGGCGCTGTTCCTCACCATCGTCTTCGTCGTGAAGGGCGCGGTGATCTTTCCCGCCGCTGCGGCGCTCGCCTGGGCGGTGCTGGCCTACGTCTGCATCGACTTCGGCTTCTGGGGCAAGATCTTCGAGATGGGGCCGGAGGCCGACCGTGTCTGGCGCGCGGGCGCCGAGACCATTCTGGCCGCGACGCTGCTGGTGTTTCTCTTCGCCTATCTCAACTTGAGCCG
>JAQGKM010000281.1 GCA_028290125.1 Hyphomicrobiales bacterium
AGCACACATTGCAGCAGGCGCTCGCGGCGGGCCTCGGCGAGGTGACCTTGTGGTGCGCGCCCGACGAGACGCATCCATTCTTTGCGCAATGCGCGGCGCGCTTTGGCGTGCGGCTTCGTGCGCAGCAGGGCGATGATCTTGGCGCGCGCATGCTGTTCGCATTTGAGGCCGCGCAAGGGCCGCTGCTTGTCATCGGCGCCGATTGTCCGATGCTTGGGCCCGAGCTTCTGCGCGAAGCCGATGGCGCATTGCGGGCTGGCGCCGACGCCGTGTTCTGCCCGGCGGAAGATGGCGGTTATGGATTGATCGGCCTTTCGCGTCCCCAACCCAGCCTGTTTGAAAACATGGAATGGGGCACGCACAGCGTGATGAGCGACACGCGCATGCGGCTGCGCGCGCTTGGTCTTGATTGGCGTGAAACCGCGCCGGTGTGGGATGTCGACAGACCCAAGGATCTCGAAAGGCTCATGGACTTTCCGCATCTGCTCGCGCCGCGTCTCGACCCGTCGAAATTCCGCGATCCCCTCGTCACTACCAAGGGCGAACGCCGCGCGCGTGTGGAGCTGCATGCGCTGGAGACTTTGTGGATCAACACCGGCACGCTCTGCAACATCGCCTGCGCGCATTGCTACATTGAATCGAGCCCGCGCAATGACCGTCTGGCGTATATCAGCGCGCCCGAGGCGGCTGTTTATCTCGATGAAATCGCGCGCGATCGACTGCCCGTGAAGCTCATCGGCTTCACCGGCGGCGAGCCGTTCATGAATCGCGACTTGCGCGCGATGCTGGAAGATGCGCTGTCGCGCGGGTTCGATGCGCTGGTGCTGACCAACGCGATGAAGCCGATGCAGCACGCCCGCGACTGGCTGCTCGACTTGCATGCGCGTTACGGAGCGCGGTTGAAGCTGCGGGTGTCGCTTGATCATTTCGACAAGCACTGGCACGAACGCGAGCGCGGGGTTGATACATTCGCGCCGACGATCGCAGGATTGCGCTGGCTCTCGGAGAACGGCTTTGCGATTGATGTCGCCGGGCGGCTGTTTTCAGGCGAAAGCGAACAAGATTTGCGCGCGGGGTTCGCGTCCCTGTTTGCGCGCGAGGGCATTGCGGTCGATGCTCACGATCCCGTTGCGCTGATGCTGTTTCCGGAAATGGACGCCGATGTGGATGTGCCGGAGATCACTGAGGCCTGCTGGGACATCCTGCACAAATCGCCGCGAGACGTGATGTGCGCGACCTCGCGCATGGTGGTGAAGCGCAAAGGCGCGCAGGCGCCAGCTGTGCTCGCCTGCACGTTGCTGGCTTATGACGAGCGGTTCGAGCTTGGGGAGACGTTGAAAGAAGCAAGCGGCGCGGTGGCGCTGAACCATCCGCATTGCGCTAAGTTTTGCGTGCTTGGCGGCGCTGCGTGCAGCAGGTGATGAGTACAAAACCCTCTCCCAGTGGGAGAGGGCGGACTCGGGACAAAGTCCCGAGCCGGGGTGAGGGGCGACGCTCGCACCGGTGAGATGAAATCCCCTCGTCCGTCATGCTTCGCATGCCACCTTCTCCCTCTGGGAGAAGGAAATCGCCGTCATTGCGAGCGGAGCGAAGCAATCCAGTCGCGTGTCTCGACCATGCGCGCGCGATGCGGGCGATATCCCGACCTAAGCCTCACGCGCGGCTTCTGGATTGCTTCGCTGCGCTCGCAATGACGGCGCAGAGTTTTGCGCTCGTCCCGGCCGTCATTGCGAGCGGAGCGAAGCAATCCAGTCCCGAGTCTCGAACATGCGCGCGCGATGCCGGCGATACTCCCGACACAAGCCTCACGCGCGGCTTCTGGATTGCTTCGCTTCGCTCGCAATGACGGGCGCTACACCAGCTCCCGCGCCAGCGGCGGCGGGTCGCTGGCGTGGCGCTGGCTTGGCGCCACGTCCACACTCACGCTCAATTCCTGATTGCCCGACGCGTTGATGACGCCGTCGATCGGCGAGACATCCGCATAGTCCCGGCCGCGCGCGATGACGATGTGGTCGTTGCTGGCGAGGATTGCGTTGGTCGGATCGAAGTCGATCCAGCCGAAAAGGTCTCCGCACCAAAGCGACACCCACGCGTGCGAGGCGTCGGCGCCGACGAGGCGCGGCTTGCCGAGCGGCGGAAGCGTGCGGATGTAGCCGCTGACGTAGGCCGCCGGCAGGCCCAGACCCCGCAGGCCCGCGATCATGATATGGGCGAAGTCCTGGCAGACGCCGCCGCGCTTGTCGAAAGCGTCCGACAGGGGCGTCGATACAGCAGTCGCTTTCGGATCGTATTTGAAGTCATCGCGGATGCGCCGCATCAGCTCGGCGCCGGCTTCGACCACCGGCCGACCTGCGAGAAAACTTTCAGCGGCATATTGCGTCGCCGGCGGGTGCAGCGGCACGAGGCGGCTCGGGAATAGAAAATGCGCCGGCGCATGCTTTCCGAGCTCGCTCGACGAAAACGCCTCCTGCCGCACGTCTTCCCACGGGGGCGTGAGGGCAGGCGCCGGCGTTTCGCGCCGCTCGACCTCGACGCGCGAGAGCGCCGTGATCCGCAATTCGCGGTGCGTTGTCGCAATGGTGACATTGGTCACGCGGGTGCCGAAGAAGTCGGTGCGATGCACGAGGGTCGCGGGCGAGGGCGACACTTCGAGCCCGCTGTCGAAGACGCGCTGGCCCTCGTCGTCGGAGGGCAGCAGCCGCAGCGTGCAGCGCGCCGACGTGACCGGCGCGTCGTAGCGGTAAGTCGTGACGTGGCGGATGTCGTAGATCATGCGAGATCCATTTCGCGGCCCTGTCGTGCGGTGCCGGGTCCCTGCAGGAAGTAGCGCTGCGCGATGGCTTCCGCCAGCGACATGAGACGCTGCTCGAAGGCGAGGATCTTGCTGGGATCGATCTGCTCGGCTTCATCGACTGAAAGGTCGGAGACGAGCTTCGTCGAGATGCGCCGCGGCGCTTCCATGATGCCGTCCTCGCGCAGCAGCGGCAGCGTCGCGAGATGCTCATCGAGCCGGTCGGCCTGGAACGCGACGGAGCGCGGGTTGAACGTGTCGAGCAGCACCATGTCGCGCACCGGCGCCAGCGCGACGCCGATCAGGTAGCGCGACCTATAGGTGATCTGCGAGTCGATGAGGTCGAGCAGCACGTCGAGATTTTCCGCGGTCGCATCCTTGTCGGCGAAAGTGCGGGCGAAGCGGCACGTGTTGATCGCGCGCTCCACGCGCCGGCCCATGTCGAGGAAGCGCCAGCCGGCGACGCGGTTGGTGTTTTCCTGGAACAGGCCAGACAGCGCGGCGATGATGCGTAGCGCGGCATCGGCATGATCGAAGCCTTCCGTCTCCGGCAAGGCGGCGGCGGTGCTCGCCGACAGCCGCGCCTCGAGCGCGTTCGGCAATTGCCACGCGTCGGGCGACAGGCGTTCGCGGATGACGCCGGCAGCGCGGCGCGCCGAGATCGCGAGCGCGACGGCGGAGCCGACCTGTTTCTTTTCGTGCAAGGCAGCGGCGCAGATTTCGGCGCTGGACCCTTCCGCCATCTCGGCCGAAACGGCTCCCCAGGCGATCAGGATTCGCGCAAGGCGCGCGGTCGACTGGCGCCCGCCACCGGTCATGGAATCGGGATCCATGACGCGGCTGCAATAGCAGCGGATCAACCGCAGCGTCGCTTCCGCGCGCTCCATGTAGCGGCCGAGCGAGAACAGATTGTCGGCGGCGCGGCTCGGCAGTTTGCCGAGCAGGCGACGGATCTTCACGCTGTCGCCGGTCGGCAGCAGCGTCGTCATTTCGACAGGCTTGTCGGCGAGCACCCACGCATCGGCCGACAACACGCCTTCGCCCATCGACACGGCGCGCGCATCGGTGCGGTCGGACACGCGGCAGAAGCCGCCGGGCATGATCTCCCAGCCATTTTCCGTCGCGGCGGCGTAGACACGCAGCACGAAGGGGCGGGGTGTGAGCTTGCCATCCGTCCAGACGGGCGTGGTCGACAATTGCACGACTTCCTGGCCGACGTAATCGACGGCGCGGCGCGCGATCTGGTCTTCGAGGCTCGCGCGTCCGGCCTCGTCGAGGTCGGCGCCGATGACGCTGCGCGGATCGCTGGCGCCGGGCATGGAATCCGAGAAGGCGCCGGCGATGACGAGTCGGTCGAGGCGCGACAGCACGAGCTTGCGCTCGGCTTCCTGTCCGCACCACCAGGTCGCTATGTTGGGCATGCGCAGGCTCTCGCCCAGCAGTCGCTTGCACAACGCGGGCATGAAGCCCAAAAGCGCGCGCGATTCGATGAGCCCGGTGCCGGGCATGTTGGCGACCGTCACCGTGCCGTTGCGGATCGCCTGCATCAGGCCCGGCACGCCGAGGCGCGAGGCGGCGTTGGCTTCGAGCGGATCGCTCCAGTCGGCGTCGACGCGTCGCCAGATGACGTCGGCGCGTTTCAATCCCGCAATGGTGCGCACGTGCACTTCGCCGTCCTGCACGACAAGATCGTCGCCCTCGACGAGAAGGATGCCGAGATAGCGCGCGAGATAGGCCTGTTCGAAATAGGTCTGGCTGAAGGGGCCGGGCGTCAGCAGGCAGATGCGCGGATCGCTGCGCGTCGCGGATTTCGTGAGCCCGTTGCGAAACTCGCGGAAGAACGGCGCGAGCCGCTGCACGTTCATGTCGCGATAGAGAGTCGGGAAGGCGCGCGACAGCACGAGCCGGTTTTCGAGCGCATAGCCCGAACC
>JAQGKM010000294.1 GCA_028290125.1 Hyphomicrobiales bacterium
TGTCCGAGCGGCTTGTCATCGTTGGAATGGGAATGGCGGCAGCCCGTCTCGTCGACGAGCTGACCGCCAGGGCGCTCGGCCGCTACTCCATCGCGGTGATCGGCGCCGAACCGCGCCGCGCCTACAATCGCGTGCTGCTCTCCTCGCTGCTCGCCGGCGAGGTGGAAGAGAAGGACATCGAGCTGAAGCCCGAAGCTTGGTGGCGCAAGCATGGCGTCACCACGATCTTCGGCCGCAAGGTCGCGCGCATCGATCGCGAGGCGTCCTGCGTGATCCTGGACGACAATTCGCGCGTCGACTACGACCGGCTTGTTCTGGCGACCGGCTCCGATCCGATCCGCTTGCCGCTGCCGGGCGCAGACCTGCCCGGCGTGCTGACGTTCCGCGATCTCGCCGACATCGAGCGCATCCGCGCGGGCATGAAAATGGGCGCGCGCGCCGTCGTCATCGGCGGCGGCCTGCTCGGGCTCGAGGCCGCCTATGGGCTTGCGAAAGCGGGCGTGCAGACGAGCGTCGTGCATCTGATGGATCGCCTCATGGAGCGTCAGCTCGATGCGGAGGCCGGCGCGATGCTGGGCGACGCCATGAACGCGCGCGGCATCGGCGTGCATCTCAATGCGCAGACGAAAGCCATCACGGGCGACGGCAAGGTCGAGGCCGTCGCACTCGGCGACGGCACGATCATTCCAGCCGATCTCGTCATCATGTCGGTCGGCATTCGCCCGCAGGCGGAACTCGCGCGCGCCGCGGGCCTCACGGTCAACCGCGGCATCGTCGTGGATGACGCCATGACGGCAAGCGATCCGAAGATTTACGCGCTCGGCGAATGCGCGGAGCATCGCGGCATTCCCTACGGGCTCGTCGAGCCAGCCTACGAACAGGCGCGCGTGCTTGCCGCAAGGCTTGCGGGCGCCGGCGCCCTGTATGAAGGCAGCATCATCGCGACCAACCTGAAGGTCTATGGAATCGCCGTCTTCTCGGCCGGCGATTTTTCGGGCGGCGGCGACACGCAGGTCATCGTCTTGCGCGACCCCGGCGCCAAGTCCTACCGCAAGCTCGTGCTTACGCGCGAGGGCGGCGCGACGCGTCTCGTCGGCTGCGTTCTCTACGGCGATACGCAGGACGGCCTCTGGTATTTCGATCTCATCAAGCGCGGCGCGCCCGTCGATGCGTTCCGCGATGTCCTCGCCTTCGGGCGTGCGCTTACAGATCAAAAGGCGGCGTAGGGTTTCATGAGCAACGATTTCACGCCTGAACAGAAGCGTTATCTCGAAGGTTTCATGTCCGGCCTTCAATCGACCCGCGCGATGCGCAAGCCCGATGCGGCGGCGCCTGCCGCGCCGAGCGGTCCGGATGCGCCCCACATCGCTGCGCAAAATCGCATAACGGCGGCGGGCGGCAAGCTCGCCGATCAGGAGAAGTGGAAGCGCGACGAACATCCGTTCGACGCCTATGCGCGTTTCCGCGAGCAGGCCAAGAGCGGCGCCTATCCGAAGCCCGACGACAATTTCCGCTGGCGCTATCACGGCCTGTTCTATGTCGCGCCGACCCAGAACAGCTACATGTGCCGCATGCGCATTCCCAACGGCGTCCTGAACGCCTGGCAGTTCGACGGCGTGGCGGATGTCGCCGAGCGTTTCGGCGGCGGCTATGCGCATGTGACGACGCGCGCCAATCTGCAGATCCGCGAAATCAAGGCCGAGAATGCGCCGGACCTGCTGGAAGATCTCGTCGCGCTCGGCATCACCTCGAAGGGCTCCGGGGCCGACAACATCCGCAACGTCACCGGCTCGGCGACGGCGGGCATCGACCCGCAGGAGCTGCTCGACACGCGCCCGCATGCGCGGCTGTGGCACAACCACATCCTGAACGACCGCACGCTCTACGGCCTGCCGCGCAAGTTCAACGTCTCGTTCGACGGCGGCGGGCGTATCGCGACTTTGGAGGAGACCAACGACATCGGTTTCCAGGCGGTCGAAGTCATGGACGGCGCGCCGGTGCCGGCGGGCGTCTACTGGCGCCTCGCCATCGGCGGCATCTCCGGCCACAAGGATCTCGCGCGCGACACCGGCGTCATCATCAGGCTCGACGACGCGACGCCGGTCGCCGACGCCATCATCCGCGTCTACATCGAACACGGGGACCGCACCAACCGCGCCAAGTCGCGACTGAAATATGTGCTCGACGGCTGGGGCTTTCCGAAGTTCATCGAAGCCGTCGAAGCGCAGCTTGGCCGCAAGCTGGCGCATGTCGACGCCAGTTTCGTGAAGCCGCGTCCTGCGGTGGACCGCCTCGCGCATATCGGTGTGCATGCGCAAAAGCAGGCGGGCCAGAACTGGATCGGCGTTTGGGCGCCGCTTGGAAAACTCACCTGCGACGAGATGCGCGCGCTGGCGAAGATCGCCCGCACCTTCGGCGATGGCGACATCCGCCTGACCGTCTGGCAGAACCTGATCCTGTCGGGCGTCGCGGACGCCCATGTCGATGCGGCGCGCGCTGCACTGGCTGAAGCGGGATTGCGCTGCGATGTGTCGAACGTCCGCGCGGGCCTCGTCGCCTGCACGGGCAACAAGGGCTGCAAGTTCGCCGCCTCCGACACCAAGGGCCACGCGCTCAAGATCGCCGACCACATGGACGGCAAACTCGATCTCGACCAGCCGGTCAACATCCACCTCACCGGCTGTCACCATTCCTGCGCGCAGCATTACATCGGCGACATCGGGCTGATCGGCGCGAAGGTGACGGTGAATGACGATGGCGATCAGGTCGAGGGCTATCACCTGCATGTCGGCGGCGGCTATGCCGACAAGGCCGCGATCGGTCGGCTGCTGCAATCCGACGTGAAGGCGGAGGATGCGCCTGCGCTGATCGAAAAATTGCTCAAGGCCTATGTCGCGCATCGCGCGTCCGGCGACGAGAGTTTTCAGTCCTTCACGGCGCGCCATGATGTCGAGACGCTGCACAGACTGATCGAGGAGACGTGCTGATGAACGCGACGGTCACGCCGCCCATGATCCCGCTGATCCCCGAGAACGCGCCCTTCAACGAAGAGCAGCGCGCCTGGTTGTCCGGCTTCCTCGCGGGCGCGCTGGCGCTCGACAATGCAGGCGTGACGGCGCTGCCGAACGGCGATGCGCTGGCGCCCGTAGCCGAAGACGACGATGCGCCCTGGCACGATCCGGCGATGGCGATCGACGAGCGCATGAAGCTCGCCGACGGCAGGCCTGTCGCGCGCCGCATGATGGCCGCGATGGCGCAGCAGGATTGCGGACAATGCGGCTATGATTGCGCGGCCTATTCGAAAGCCATTGCGGAACAGGCGGAAGGTCGCCTGAACCTGTGTGCGCCGGGCGGCAAGGAAACCGCGCGCATGCTGAAGAAGCTCGTCGAGGAGACGGGCGGCGGCGTCATCGGTCCCGAAGAGCGGGCTGCGAAGAAGGATCCCGAACCTGCGGGCGAGCCCGGCTATTCACGCGCGCTTCCGGTCGATGCGCGCTTCGTGGCGCGCCGTCGCCTGAACGGCGAGGGCTCGGAGAAGATCACCAACCACATCGAGATCGATCTGGCGGGTTG
>JAQGKM010000320.1 GCA_028290125.1 Hyphomicrobiales bacterium
TGGACGCCGAGCACCTGGTCGGTCTTGCCGTCGACGACGATCTTCATGATCGTCTTTTCCGGATGGCCCGACAGCGTGGCCTTCATGGGACGGAAGCTTGCCTGATAGATGTCGACGACATCGAAGATGCGCCGCGCCTCGGCCTCGCTCATGCCGACGGTGCCGATTTCCGGCGTCGTGAAGACGGCTGTCGGAATGTCGGTGTGGACGACCGCGATTTCCTTGCCGCCGAATTGCGTGTCGGCGAAGGCGTGGCCCTCGCGGATCGCCACCGGCGTGAGGTTGACGCGGTTGGTGACGTCGCCGACCGCAAAGATCGACTCGACGTTGGTGCGCGAGTAGGCGTCGACCTTGATCGCGCCGACATGGTCCATCGCGACGCCGGCGTTCTCGAGCCCGAGCCCCTGCGTGTGCGGCCTGCGGCCGGTGGCGACCAGCACCTGATCGAACACGCGCGTTTCGTCGTCGGAGAACGAGACGGCGAGTCCGTCGGCGCGCTTGTCGAGCGCGGTCGGAAGCGTGCCCGGCAGGATCGCGATGCCCGCATGCGTGAGTTCGACGCGCAGGCCCTCGCGCATGTCGTCGTCGAAGCCGCGAAGAATGTTTTCGCCGCGAAAGGCGATCGTGACCTGCGCGCCGAGACGCGCGAAGACGCTGGCGAATTCAACCGCAATGTAGCCGCCGCCGATCACCAGCAGCCGCTTGGGAAATTCGGGCAAGTCGAAGATCTCGTTCGACGAGATCGTGTGTTCGACGCCCGGAATGGCGGGCTCGAGCACCGGCGCGCCGCCGGTGGCGACGAGGATCTTCTTCGCGCGGATGCGGCGTCCGTCGTTCTTCAGTTCGATCGTGTTGGCGTCGATGATCTCGGCGCGGGTCTCGAAGATCTTCACGCCCGCTTTCGCGAGATTGTTGGCGTAGATCTGCGAAAGCCGGGAGATCTCTTTCTCCTTGGCGGCGACGAGCGTCGGCCAATGAAAGACGGGTTTTTCCGGCAGCGTCCAGCCGAAGCCGGCCGCGTCGGCGAAATCGTCGACGAAGCGGCTCGCATAGACGTAGAGCTTCTTGGGCACGCAGCCGCGGATCACGCAGGTGCCGCCCATCCGGAATTCCTCGGCGATCATCACCGAGGCGCCGTAGGACGCGGCGATCCGCGCGGCGCGCACGCCACCCGAGCCGCCGCCAATGACGAAGAGATCCACATCATACGTCATGTGCACACCCGCTTTCAGGATCAGATCAGAGATCGTGACCCTTCTTCTTCATTTCCGCACGGACCCGGTCCATCATTTCGACGGCGAGCTGGCGGTTCCAGGCGTCGAGCGACGAGATCACGCCGTTCATCACCTGCGGCTGCATGTCGACATACTTCTTGCCGGCCGGCGTCTTGAGGAAGACGACCGTCTGCTTGAGTTCATCGTCGGTCATGGATGCGGCCACGATGCGCGCGGCCTGATCGGTCATTTCGCCGGTGCGCTTCATGAATTCCGGCACGATGGTCTCGTTCATGACGACATTCATGTCGGCGAGCAATTCGGGACGCGTGCGCGTCAGGTTGCCATTCAGCTCGCGCAGCATTTCCGGCACGAAGCCCTGGAAGCCGCGATCGATGCCGGCGAGCTGCACGAGTTCGCGGGCCTGCGTGAACTTGGCGTCCGAGGCCGGCGCGGTCGACGGGAGATAGGCGGGCGCCTTGGGCTGCGCCTGCGCCAGAGCGGCCGCGGGTGCGCCGGCGACGAGAGCGAGCGCCGCGGCGCCTATGATCAGATTGAGCTTCACGTCAGTGTCTCCCCTTGAGTTCTATTGTCGGTCAGCCCAGTTCGCCGAAGACTTCGATGCCAGCTTCGTCGGCCACGATGACAGCTGTCGCCATGCCGATGAAGAGCCCGTGCTCGACGACGCCCGGAATGCCATTGAGCAGTTGCGCCAGGGCGTCCGGATCCGGAATGGCTCCGAAGACGCAATCCAGAATGGCATGGCCGCCGTCCGTGACCAAAACGTGGCCTTGCGCATCGTGGCGCAGCCGGACCTCGCCGGCGCATCCGGTGGCGTGGGCGGCGGCGATGACATGGAGGCGCGTCGATTCGATGCCGAAGCGATCGACCTCGACCGGCAGCGGAAACCGGCCCAGCCGCGCGACCTGCTTCGAGCGGTCCGTCACCACGACCATGCGGGCCGAGGCCGCCGCGACGATCTTTTCGCGCAGCAACGCCGCGCCGCCGCCCTTGATGAGGCGCAGGGCGGGATCGAACTCGTCGGCGCCGTCGACCGTGAGGTCGAGTTCCGGGGTCTCGTCGAGGGTGGAGAGCGGGATGTTCAGGCTGGCGGCCTGCGCGCGCGTGCGCTCAGAGGTGGGGACGCCCACGACCTGCAGCCCCTGAGCGACGCGCTCGCCGAGCAGCGCGACGAAATGAGCCGCCGTCGAGCCGGTGCCCAGACCCAGGCGCATGCCGGGCGTCACGAGTTCCACGGCGCGGGCTGCCGCGAGGCGTTTGGCGGCTTCGGCGGGATCGGTCATGTCAGCTCCGGCGCGTCGTAGTGTCTGCGCGGCGCTTAAAGGCTTCCGGTCGGAAAGGCAAATGAGCTTGTTGCGATGCGGGAGCTACTTGCCCGGCGGCGTGCAGACGACCTGATCGTTCAGCACGTAGCAGATGGACATGGCCCCGGTGCGCAGTTCGACCCGGAAAACGCCGCCCTCGCGCTCGTGGCGGGAGGCGATCATGCCATATTCGCTCGACGCCTGCGCCACCGCGCCCTCGCCCGGCGGGTAGCAGAGCGTCACCCCGATGTAGTTTTCCTTCAGGCCATACTGGCAGGCGCCGATTTCCCCGGTCGCCTTGTCGAGACGATAGACCCGGTTGAGGT
>JAQGKM010000347.1 GCA_028290125.1 Hyphomicrobiales bacterium
TCTTCACCAGCGGCGGAATCGCGGCGGACGGCAGATAAAGGCGACGCTCGCGCGCATATTCGGCGATCAGCGATCCGTCGCCCGCATGGACGCGCGTCATCACCGGCGGCTCGTAATTCTGCAGCTGAGTATAGTCCGGGAGATCCTTCGAGAAATGCCAGACCAGCCCGGCGACCGCCACCGCGCCGAGCACGAAGAGAATCGCGCCGGTTGCGAAAACGAATCCGAAGAATCGTGCGATCAGCCGCATAGGTGAGTCCTGGCCTCTGGATGTCTCGAAAGTATAGCCGGTTTCATCATGTCCGGCACGGGTCGGATAGGCGTCCCGCAACAGCTCTCATGTCGTCGAGTTTTGTGGTCTTAATGGGGCGCGCGTCTCGCGGCAATGGCCGGGCGCCAATCCGCCACAGGCTAGTTGGGCCGCCCTGCCTCCCGGGGCCCGCCGAGTCTCGGCTGGAAGAAGCCGTCGACCGCCCGCAGCATGGCGGTCGCCGCCTGCGTGCGCCATTCGGATTTGAGCAACGCCGCCGAGTCTTTCTCATTGGAGAGATAGCCAAGTTCGAGCAAGACGGAAGGCACGTCCGGCGCCCGCAGCACGCGGAAACCCGCCGACCGGTGGGGGTTCTTGTTCAGTCGCCCGGCCTCGCCCCAATGGTTGACGAGCATGCGCGCGAAGGCATGCGAATAGGTGCGAGTCTCGCGCCGGGTCAGGTCGAACAGGATGTCGGAGACATCGCTCGAATCATCCGCTCCCTCGATGCCGGCCGCCGCGTCGGCCCGGTTTTCCTTCTCGGCGAGCTTTGCGGCCTGCGTGTCCGAAGCCCTGTCGGCGACCGTGTAGACGGTCGCGCCGGAAACGCCCGACGTGTCGGAGATCGTGTCCGCATGGATGGAGATGAACAGGTCGGCGCCGGAGTCGCGCGCGAGCTTGACCCGGTTCGCCAGCGGCACGAAGACGTCGCTGCTGCGCGTCATGGTCACGCGATAGCGGCCTGACTTCTCGAGTATGGATTTCAGCTCGCGGCTGAATTCGAAGACGACATCCTTTTCGATGACGCTCCGCTTGCCCAGAGCGCCGGTGTCGATGCCGCCGTGGCCGGGATCGATGACCACCATGGGACGTTGCGCGTCCGCGCTGCCTGTTGCCGGTTGCGCGGGCGCGTCGGCCATGAGCTCCCGGGCGAGCGCCTCGCTTGCGACGGCCTTGGCCGCCGTGGCGAAGCCGGCGGCGTCTGTCTCGCGCAGGTCGATCTGCAATTCGATCGAGCCATCGGGCTTCGCGACCGTCGCGACCTTCTGGACGAGCGCCGGTCGCCCGAGATCGATGACGATGCGCGACTTGCCGGGCGCAAACAGGCCGAACCGGAACGAGGCGACGATTCGCGCCGGCGCCGGCTTCCTGGTCTTGCCCTTCGCCGCCGACTCGGGCTGGCCGGTACGCGGCGGAAGCTGAAAGTTCACTTCGGGCAGGTCGACGATGACGCGGTCTGGCCCGGCCATGACATAAGCCACCGCCTGCGCCGGGCCGCTGACCTCAAAATGAAGCTTCGCGCCCTGCCCGGCTTCCTCGACGCGGGCCGCGCTGACGACCGGTCCCTGCCCGCCTGCGGCGAGCACCGCGGCAGACTGCGCCAGACCGAGCGCCAGGCAGAGTGCGCGAAGGGTCCGGAGAGCGATCGAACGGGTCGAAACGGACAGAATCAGCATCGAGATCCGGAAAATGGCGCGGGTGATCGCCCTCTATAACCGCAAGGCTGGTGCGCCGGGCGACACTTTTGCCACTAGCCGCTACTTTCGTCCAGAACCCGGAGCGAAGCGGCCCGGACGGCATCCTTGCCAAACCCCGGTTTGTGCCGCTATGAAGAACAGGTTCCTTTCCCGGGATGGACGACGCCCAGCGTCGCTCCGCGCGGTCGTTCAGCGCCACCGTCCTCGCCTTCCTCATGTTTGAGGGTTTCGCGTCAGGACCTGCGTGGTTTCGCCAGAACCCCAACCACCCGGAAAAAGGGATGTGCAGTCGCCACTGGCGACCGAAGTTTAGGTATCGAAGCTGATGGTCCGTCCCGCAGGGGATCACAACACGGCGTGGTTGCGTCGAGCAGAACAGTCCGAGAGTCATCCCGGGCTTTCTTTTCTCGACTCCATCCCCAGCGACCCGGTGTCCATCCGCATTTATGCGTCTCTGGCTTTTCTTAGGGCTTTCCTCGCCCGCATTCACCTCATTCGCGACGCAAACGTGCGCCCGGCCAAGACCGGCCGCGCGATCGCGCGCGCATTCCCATCCCAAACAGATGTCACGTCCCCGCCTCGGCCGGGCACGTCGACCGCCCCCGCGCACTCGCGCGCTCGCAACCGACGTCACCCGACCCGGCCCGACGTGAGAACAAGAGTCTCACATGGCCAACAAAATGCTGATCGACGCCAGCCACCCGGAAGAAACCCGGGTGGTGGTGCTGCGTGGTAACCGCGTAGAAGAATTCGACTTCGAGGCCGCCAACCGCAAGCAATTGCG
>JAQGKM010000335.1 GCA_028290125.1 Hyphomicrobiales bacterium
ACGCGCGCCGTCGAACATGCGCGCGGCTACGTCACCGGCGGCACCTTGTTCGAAGAGCTCGGCTTCTACTATGTCGGGCCGATCGACGGGCACAATCTCGACCAGCTGCTGCCGGTGCTGAAGAACGTCCGCGACACCGATGTCGGCGGCCCGGTGCTGATCCATGTCGTGACCCAGAAGGGCAAGGGCTATGCGCCCGCCGAAGCCTCCGAGGACAAGTATCACGGCGTCAACACGTTCGATGTCGTCACCGGCGCGCAAGCGAAGCCGAAGGCGAATGCGCCCTCCTACACAAGGGTTTTCGCCGACAGCCTGATCAAGGAAGCGCGCAAGGACGACAAGATCGTCGCCATCAGCGCCGCCATGCCGACCGGCACCGGACTTGATGTCTTCGGCCAGGAATTTCCGACCCGCACCTTCGACGTCGGCATCGCCGAACAGCATGCCGTGACTTTTGCGGCGGGGCTGGCGACTGAAGGCTACAAGCCGTTCTGCGCGATCTACTCGACCTTCCTGCAGCGCGCCTACGACCAGGTCGTGCACGACGTCTCGATCCAGCGCCTGCCGGTGCGGTTCGCGATCGACCGCGCCGGCCTCGTCGGCGCCGACGGCGCCACGCATGCGGGCTCGTTCGATGTCGCCTACCTCGGCTGCCTGCCCGAGATGACCATCATGGCGGCGGCGGACGAAGCCGAACTGGTCCATATGGTCGCGACTGCGGCGGCCTATGACGACGGCCCGATCGCCTTCCGCTATCCGCGCGGAGAGGGCGTCGGCGTCGACATGCCGGAATTCGGCGTGCCGCTCGAAATCGGCAAGGGCCGCGTGCTGCGCGAGGGCACGCGCGTGGCGCTGCTGTCGCTGGGCACGCGCCTCGCGGAATCGCTGAAGGCCGCCGAAGTTCTGGCCGCCCATGGCCTTTCGACCACGGTCGCGGACGCCCGCTTCGCCAAGCCGCTGGACCGCGATCTCGTCCGCCGCCTCGCCGCCAATCATGAAGTGCTGATCACCATCGAGGAAGGCAGCGTCGGCGGGTTCGGCTCCTTCGTGATGCAGGCGCTCGCGGAAGATGGCGCGTTCGACGGGACCGGCGCCACGGCGCTGAAATTCCGCTCCATGGTCCTGCCCGACGTCTACCTCGATCACGACAAGCCCGACCGCCTCTACGCGCAGGCAGGTCTCGACGCCAAGGCCATCGTCGCCAAGGTGCTGGGCGTGCTGGGCCGCAGTGAAGAAGCGGCGAAGAGCCTGATTGCGTGAGCTGTTTGTAAACTGAGCCTTGCTCGGTTAAATTCAGGCGCAGGAGGAGCCGACCATGGCGACCGCGCGCGTGATCAGGACCGGCACGAAACAGATGGTCGAGCTGCCGGAAGGCGTTCGGCTTTCCGCCGAGATCGTCGAAGTGAGGCAGGACGGCGATGACGTCGTGCTGCATCCAGTCATTCGCCCTGCTCGCAAAGCGACGATGGCGGAGATGCTCGACGCCATGGCGGCCCTCGGTGAGCTGATTGGCGATGCGCCCGAGGATCTTCCGCCGGAAGACCGGCCCGGGCTGTGACTATCGCCTACCTGCTGGACACGAACGCCTGCATTCACCTGCGCCAAGGGCGCCCGGCGATCTCGGCCCGCATGAATGAGCTGGAGCCCGATCAGGTCGCGATTTCAGTCATCACTTATGGCGAGCTTGCATTTGGGGCGCACAGAAGCCCGCAGCGCGAGCGGTCTTTGAGACAGCTCGAAGAAACAACGTCCATGTTCGCGATCCTGCCCTTGCCGGCGGCTGCCGCTGCGCTTTACGGACGCATTCGCACTCAACTCACCCGGCAGGGCATGATGATCGGCGCCAACGACCTCTGGATTGCGGCCCACGCGATCGCCAGCGACTACACGCTCGTGAGCGACAACACGCGCGAGTTTTCCCGCGTCGAGGGTTTGAGGCTCGAAAACTGGGTCCGCGACGCGTCATGAAAATAATCACCGTCATTGCGAGCGCAGCGAAGCAATCCAGAGGCCGCGCGTGGGCTCATCCGCTCGCCATGACGGCTCGCGCGTGACGCGCATCCGCGCCGATCTGCTGCTTGTCGAACGCGGGCTGTTCGAGAGCCGCGCCAAGGCGCGCGAGGCCATCGAGGCCGGGCTCGTCTTCGTCAGTGGCGCGGCCGTGCGCAAGCCGTCCGACTTGCTGGACGGCGCCGCCGACATTTCCGCCACCGCCCCCTACCCCTGGGTGTCGCGCGGCGGGCTGAAGCTCGTCGAGGGGCTGGCGCATTTCGGAATCGATCCCGCCGGTCTCGTCTGCCTCGACGTCGGGTCCTCCACGGGCGGCTTCACCCATGTGCTGTTGTCGCGTGGCGCGGCGCTGGTTTATGCGGTCGATGTCGGCCAGGGCCAGCTGCACGCCAGCCTGCAGGGCGAGCCGCGCGTCGTCTCGCTGGAAAAGACCGACGCCCGCGACCTCGATGCGACGCTCATCCCGCAGGCGCCCCAGCTGGTCGTCTGCGACGCCAGCTTCATCTCGCTCAAGCTCGTCCTGAAGCAGGCGCTGGCGCTGGCCGAGCCCGGCGCGCGGCTCATCGCGCTCATCAAGCCGCAATTCGAGGCTGGACGCGCCGCCCTGAAGAAGGGCGTGGTCAAGGATGCCGCCATTCACGGGGCGGTCTGCCGCGATATCGAGGATTGGCTCGCCAGTCAGGGCTGGAAAGTGCTAGGGGTCACGCCTTCGCCGATCACAGGCGGCGACGGGAATGTGGAATTCCTGACCGCTGCGGAAAAACCCCTGACATGACTGACTTCGAACTGAACGCGGAACTCACCATCGCGCGGCTTGGCCAGCGCGGCGAGGGTCTCGCCCGCCACGATGGCGGCATGGTCGCCGTGCCGTTCGCCCTGCCGGGCGAGGTCGTCCGCGCGGAAATCGACCGCGACCGCGCCAAGCTCGTCGAGGTGCTGTCGCCCAGCGCCGACCGCGTGCCCGCCTTCTGCAAGTGGTTCACCATCTGCGGCGGCTGCGCCGTGCAGACGCTCGCCTGGCCCCCCTATGCCGACTGGAAGCGCGGCCTCGTGGTCGAGGGCTTGTCGCGCGCCAAGATCGAAACCGACATCCGGCCGCTCGTCGACGCGCATGGCGCGGGACGCCGCCGCGCCACCTTCCATGCCCGCGTGCATGACGACGGCGCCGGTCGCAAGCGGCTCGAACTCGGCTACATGCAGGCGCGTGCGCATTCCATCGTCTCCATCGACCAGTGCCCGATCCTCGATCCGGGCCTCGCGCTCGCGCTCGAGACCGCCCGCGAGGCGGCGACCGTGCTCATCCCGCTTGAAAAGCCGCTCGACATCGTCGTCACCACGACGCTCGAGGGACTCGACATCGACATTCGCGGCACGGGGCCGCTCGACTTCGGCTATCGGCAGGCGCTGATCACCATCGCCGAACGCCACGATCTGGCGCGTGTCTCCAACCATGGCGAGACGATCATCGAGCGTCGCCCGCCGACGCTGCGCATGGGGCTGGCGCTCGTCACCCTGCCGGCCGGCGGCTTCCTGCAGGCCACCGCCGCGGGCGAAGAAGCGCTCGCCACCCTGGTGCGCGAGGCGCTCGGCGGCGCCAAGAAGATCGCCGACCTGTTCGCCGGCTCCGGCACATTCGCGCTGCGGCTTGCCGAAAAGGCCGAAGTGCTCGCCGTCGAGGGCGACGCGCCCGCCATGCGCTCGCTCGCCCGCGCGGCGCACGAGACGGAAGGCCTGCGCCACCTGAAATCGCAACATCGCAATCTCTACACGCGCCCGCTGATGGCGGGAGAACTCGACGCTCTCGACGCTGTCGTCTTCGATCCGCCGCGCGCGGGCGCGCAGGCGCAGGCCGAGGCGCTGGCGGTGTCCAGCGTGCTCACCGTCGTCGGCGTGTCGTGCAACGTGCAGACCTTCGCGCGCGACGCGCGCATTCTCATCGACGGCGGCTACGTGCTCGAGAAAGTCACGCCCGTCGACCAGTTCCGCCATTCCGCGCATGTCGAACTCGTCGGCGTGTTCAGGAAAGTGAATGTCATGTCGAAGGCGAAGCGCCGCGGCCGCCTTCTCGGCTGACGCGGCCCGGCGTAGGATCGGACCATGCTGGACGAACCTGAAACCACCCTGCCGGCGCGTCTGGCGGCCATCGTCGGCGCGAAGCATGTCATCGCGGATGCGGGCGAGATGACCGCCTGGCTCACCGAGCCGCGCGACCTCTTCCACGGCCGCGCGGCCTGCGTCGTGCGGCCGGGCTCGACCGATGAGGTCGCGGCCGTGCTGCGGCTGTGCCACGAGACGGGCACGCCGGTCGTGCCGCAGGGCGGCAACACGGGCCTCGTGGGCGGACAGTCGCCCGACGCGTCAGGCGCGCAGGTCATCCTCTCGCTCACGCGCATGGACAAAATGCGCGAGCTCGACGTTCCCTCCAACACGATGATCGTCGAAGCCGGCATGACGCTCCTGCGGGCGCAGGACATCGCCGAACAGGCCGACCGCCTGTTCCCGCTGTCGCTGGCGTCCGAAGGCTCGTGCACCGTCGGCGGCAATCTCTCGACCAACGCCGGCGGCACTGCCGTGCTCGCCTACGGCAATGCGCGCGATCTCGTGCAGGGACTCGAAGTCGTGCTCGCCGATGGGCGCGTGCTGAACAATCTGTCGAAGCTGAAGAAAGACAACACCGGCTACGACCTGAAGCACCTCTTCATGGGGTCTGAAGGCACGCTCGGCATCATCACCGCCGCCGTGCTGAAACTCTATCCGCGCCCGCGCAGCACCGAGACGGCCTTCATCGGCCTGCAAAACCCGCAGCGCGCGCTCGACCTCTTCCTGCTGGCGCAAGCGCAAGCCGGGAACGATGTGAAGACGTTCGAACTGGTGCCGCGCATCGGCATCGACTTCGCGCTGATGCATGGCGCCAACACGCGCGAGCCTTTGGCGTCCCGCCACGACTGGTACGTGCTCATCGAAATCGCCTCGCAGGCGGAAATCAGCGCACGCATGCTGGGCCTGCTGGAAGAGGCTTTCGCGCAGGGACTTATCGAAAACGCGACGCTTGCCGCCTCGCTCGAACAGGCGCGCGACTTCTGGCGGCTGCGCGAATTGATGTCGGATGTGCAGAAGCTTGAGGGCGGCTCGATCAAGCACGACGTGTCGGTGCCTGTCGCGCGTGTGCCGGAGTTCATCGCGGCGGCTGGCGCGGCGATTGCGCGAGCCATGCCCGGCGCGCGGCTGGTGCCATTCGGCCACCTCGGCGATGGCAATATCCACTATAACATTTCGCAACCCGTCGGCGCGGACAAGCAGGCGTTTCTGGCGCGCTGGCATGAGGCGAACGACATCGTGCAT
>JAQGKM010000358.1 GCA_028290125.1 Hyphomicrobiales bacterium
TCAGCGGTCTTCCTGTCCGTCGAGCGCGCGCTGAGGAAACCAGTAGCCATCGAAGGCGCTCGTCGGATCGAAAGTCTGCAGACCGCCAGCTGACGGGATCGTAGCTGTTCGATCTTCATCGACCACGGCGGCCCGTTGATCGAGGGCCGACACTTCGATTTCGGCACAAAGACAAGCAGCGGGAATTGCAAATGCAGCGGCGAATATCACCAGGCGGATCATGCCAACCTCCCGACAGTACGCGCGATCATCGCGCATCGCTCAGCTTTCCGGGACGTCATTGCTTGCACGCTCAGAATGCGCTCACGGCCTACGGAGGCAAGTGGAATTGAGGCGGAGGTACGAAGCTGGCGTTATTTTGGCCGCATGACGCATACGACCGGCGCGACCGCCACGTGCGAGCGGAAAAGCTTGTGAAGGACGCATGGCGGAAGGGGTGGGATTCGAACCCACGGTAGGCTTGCACCTACGGCGGTTTTCAAGACCGCTGCCTTAAACCACTCGGCCACCCTTCCGCATTCTGCCTGTCTAGGAGGGGAGGGCGGGTTGGTCAATCGGGATCGCATCTCGCGCTTTCGTGTCCAATCCACATACCTCCTTCCGCGTATGACGAGGGCACCGAAAACATGAGGTTGGCCCATGCGCATTTCCCGACGTCTGCAGGTTGGCCTCGTGATGGCTGCCCTGTCGGTCACCACCGGAGCGCTCGCCCAGACGCTCCTGACCGGCGCGGCGCTCGATCGCACGGTGTCGGGACGCCGGATCTTCCTTGCGACGCCGCTCGGCGGCGAGTTTCCGCTGAACTACTACGCTGACGGTCGCGTGGACGGACAGGGCGAGGCCGCCGGCATGGGCCGATTCGTTCGTCCCAACGACAGCGGCAAATGGTGGGTCAGCGGCCAGAAGCTCTGTCAGAAGTGGACCAATTGGTACGACGGCAAGGTGTTCTGCTTCACCCTCCAGAAGGTCGGCGAGGACAAGCTGGCCTGGCGCCGCGACGACGGGCTCGAAGGCACGGCGCGCATCGGCCGCTAGCCGGTTTTCCCTCTGATCATTGGTGGCGGCGGGCGTCGGGATGACCTGACGCGCGACGCCGATCATTTGCGAATTCCTGAACCATTCCCGGCTTGAAGGTCGTGCGTAGACGCTTGTCCACCGTTCCGCGAGCACGTCGCCGTGCCGCGAGGCTTCCGTCTGCCCCATTTTGGTCTAATTTGAAGGGCCTAGCTCAGCCTGTGGACTGCTTCGTCCGCGTGAGCCAAGACCTTCCGGTGGCGCGTCCGCGTCCCGGCCAAGAACCATTCCTTAACCCACATCGCGCAAAGGTGTGGATCGCAGCGGATGCGTCCCCGCGATTGAATCCTTTGCCCGTGCACGGGAGGAAATTTTGGGGCAGCGATCGATGCGCATCCGGTGGAAGAATGGTTTTGCGTACCGCCCCATGCATCCTCACTTTGTGTCTCTGATCCCTTCGCCGCGCGCCGCCACGCTGCGCTTTGCGGGCGTTACCGTGCTCCTCGCCGCCGCGCTCGCCGGCTGCTCGCAGGCGCCGAACGGCAAGCGCTCCAAGGAATTTTTCCCGACCTCCGTCTATGGCGCCGCAAGTCCGAAAGTCGTCGAGGACGGCGAACCCGTGCCGCGCGGCGGCGGTCGCTATCTGGTCGGCAAGCCTTATACGATCGCCGGCCGCGTTTACGTTCCCAAGGAAGTCGCCCTCAACGCGTCGCAGACCGGCAAGGCCTCCTGGTACGGCGCGGCGTTCCACGGCCGCCGGACCTCGAACGGCGAGGTCTATGACATGCGCTCCGTCAGCGCCGCGCATCCGACCTGGCCGCTGCCGAGCTATGTCCGCATCACCAACACGGGCAACGGTCGCTCGATGATCGTCCGCCTCAACGATCGCGGGCCGTTCCACGCCAACCGCATCATGGACGTGTCGTCGCGCGTCGCCGATGCGCTCGATTTCAAGCGCATGGGCACGGCGACCATCAAGGTCGACTATGTCGGCAAGGCCGGTCTCGCCGGATCGGACGACCAGATCCTGATGGCGAGCCTGCGCACCGACGGGCATCCGGCGGTTCTCGACGGCACGCAGCCGACCATGATCGCCGAGGCCGAGCCCGCGCGTCCCAAGACGCCGGACGGCCCGCGCTGGACCTTCTTCCAGCCCGAAGCCTCGTCGGAGACGACGGTCGTTTCGCGGCAGGAACCCGAAGCCCTGTCGCCGGCTGGCGGCGTCGCGTCCGTCGATGTTCTCCCGCCGCCGCGTCCCTCGTCGCTCGGCTCGGCTCCGCAGCAGGCCTTCGCCGATCCGGATGCCGCACGCGTCGCCTCCGTGGCGCCGGTGCAGGCCATCGCCACCAGCGCAGGTCCGTCCCCGAGCGCGCCGGCGTTCCCGCCGCTGCCACCGGCGCGTCCGCAGTCTCTCCACTGATCTCGGGCACATTCGCAAGCTGTCGATGCGCTTAGGCACGTTGCTTTTGCAGGCGTGACAGTGCACATTTGCAGCGCGTCTCGAGAAGGAATTTGCAGCTTGATCGTGCGGGCAGGGCGGGCTGTTTCAATTGTGTTCGGCCTCATGGCCGGTGTGTTCCTGTGCGCTGTGTCGGGCGCCGGCGCCTTGCGCGCGCAGCAGGCGTTCCAGACGCCCGTCGGCAACGCCATCCTGATGGATTTCGACAGCAAGTCCGTGCTGTTCGAGAAGAACGCCGACCAGCTCGTGTCGCCGGCCTCGCTCGCCAAGATGATGACGGCCGAGATCGTCTTCCATGAGTTGCGCGAAGGCCGGCTGACGCTCGACCGCACCTTCACGGTGTCGGAAAACGCGTGGCGTCGCGGCGGCGCGCCGGCCGGCGGCTCCGCCATGTTCGCCGCGGTGCGCAGCCAGATCAAGCTCGAGGATCTGCTGCGCGGCCTGATCATCATGTCGGGCAATGACGCCGCCATCACGATCGCCGAAGGCATCGCCGGCACCGAGGAAAACTTCGCCGGCCTGATGACGCGCCGCGCGCGCGAACTCGGCCTCGACAAGATGAATTTCCGCAACGCCTGGGGAAAATACGACCCGGAGCAGAAAGTCACGGTGCGCCAGCTGGCTTTGCTCGCCGAGCACATCATCAGGACCTATCCCGAATATTACCACATCTTCGGCGAGAAGGAGTTCACCTGGAACAAGATCAAGCAGCAGAACCGTAATCCGCTTCTGTTCATGGACATCGGCGCCGACGGGTTGAAGACCGGCAATGTCGAGGATTCAGGTTTTGCGCTGGTTGGCTCCGCTACCGAAAACGGACAGCGCGTCATCGTCGCCATCGTCGGCGCGAAGTCGTCGCGCGAGCGGGCGGATGAAGCGCGCAAGCTGCTGTCGTGGGGGCTGCGCAGTTTCGAATCGCGCCCCTTGTTCGAGGCCAATGCGGAAGTCGGATCCGCCAGCGTCTTCGGCGGCGCGAGCCGCAGTGTCGAACTCGTTTCCGAAAAGCCCATCAAGGTGCTGATCCCGCGCGGGTCGAGCGAGCGGCTTGTCGCCCAGATCGTCTATCAGGGCCCGCTCGTGGCGCCTGTCCAGCAGGGCGCGCAGGTCGCGAAATTGCGCGTCACGCGCGGCAAGGCTTTGGTGCTGGAGGCGCCGCTCGTCGCTGGCGCGAGCGTCGCGCCCGGCGCCCTGCATCAGCGCGCGCTCGACGCTGGTTGGGAACTCAGCCTCGGCCTGTTCAACAAATACGTCCTCAAGAAGTGAACGCTCCGATGCCCGCGGCCAAGCGCGTCCGCAAGGGGCGCTTCATCACGTTCGAGGGCGGGGAGGGCGCGGGCAAATCCACGCAGGTCAAGCGGCTCGTCGAAGCGCTGGCCGCGCGCAAGATCGAAACGGTCGCGACACGTGAGCCGGGCGGTTCGCCCAATGCGGAAGAATTGCGCAAGGCGCTGCTCGCCGGACTCGTCGCGCCGCTCGGGCCCGCTGCCGAGGCCATGATCTTTTCCGCTGCGCGCATCGATCATCTCGACGCGCTCATCAAGCCGGCGCTGGCGCGCGGCGCCTATGTCGTCTGCGATCGCTTTGCAGATTCGACGCGCGCCTATCAGGGCGCACTCGGCAAATTGTCGGAAGACTTCATCGATGGGCTCGAACGCGTGACGGTGGGCGACGCCATGCCGGACCTCACCTTCATGCTGGACCTGCCGGCCGAGGACGGCCTCGCACGCGCCGGCGCACGGCGGGGCAACGGAACCGTCGATCGTTTCGAAGCAGAAAAACTCGACTTTCATCTGGCGCTGCGCGACGCCTTCAAGACCATCGCGGCGCGCAATCCGCAGCGTTGCGTCGTCATCGATGCGAGCCGCAGCGCGGATGACGTCGCAGCCGACGTCTGGCGCGCAGTCGAAACGCGCTTGCTTGGCCAGAAAGCCTCCTCATGAGCCGCGCCAAGGACATCGAGGCGCCGCCGGAGAGCGACCGCTTTCTGGAGGCGCCGCATCCGCGCGAGACGCAGGCTTTGTTCGGCCACGCGCGCGCCGAAGCGCAGATCCTCGACGCCTATCGCGCGGGTCGTCTGCCGCAGGCGTGGATCATCGGCGGACGCGAGGGCGTCGGCAAGGCGACGCTGGCGTGGCGTTTCGCGCGCTTCGTCCTCGCCAATCCCGATCCGAAATCGAGCGCCGTGCAGGCGGCGACGGATCTCTCCGTCAGTCCCGATCATCCGGCGGCCAAGCGCATCGCGGCGCTGTCGCATGGCGACCTGCTGCTGGTGCGGCGCGAGTGGGACACAAAGACCAAGAAGCATTTCACGCGCATTCGCGCCGACGAGGTGCGCCGCCTGATCGATCTCTACCGGCAGGCGGCCGGGGAGGGCGGCTGGCGCGTCGCCATTCTGGATTCCGCCGACGACCTCAACAAGGAAAGCGCCAACGCGCTCCTGAAGCTGATCGAGGAGCCGCCGTCGCGCTCGCTCTTCCTGCTGGTCGCGCATAATCCCGCCGACCTGCTGCCGACCATCCGCTCGCGCGCCCGCATGCTGATCCTCGAGCCGCTCTCGACCGACGATACCGTTCGCGCGCTGAAGCAGGCCGGAGACCCGTGGAGCCGGATGACCGAGGACGATCTGCGCACCGCCGCCGAACGCAGCCACGGGTCCGTCCGCGCCGCCATGCGCCTGCTCGACGGCTCGGGCCTGAGCTTGGCGCGGACGCTCGACGGCCTGCTCGGGCGGCTGCCGGAGGTCGACTGGCTCGCCGTACACGATCTCGCCGACACGCTGACCGGGCGCGAGGCGACGGAAAATTTCGAGACGACGATCACGGCCGTCTTCGATTGGATCGACGCCACGGTGCGCGCCTCGGCGGGAGCAGGGGCGGCCCGCCTTGCGCCCTACGCCGAGGTATGGGAAAAGATCGCCGCGTCAGCGCGCGACGTCGAGACGTACAATCTCGACAGACGGCCGCTCATCATGTCGATATTCGCCGACCTCGCCGCCGCGACGCGCACCGCTCGCTCCTGAGCGGGAGACAGGCCGACCGACAGGAATTTTCATGGCTGCGCGCCAGACGTTCTACATCACCACCGCCATTCCCTACGCCAACGGCGCGCCCCATATCGGCCATGCCTACGAGCGGATCGCGACCGACGCCATCGCACGCTTTCACAGGCTCGACGGCCGCGACGTGCTGTTCGTCACCGGCATGGACGAGCACGGCCTGAAGATGCAGCAGACGGCCGCGCGCGAGAACATCACCCCGCAGGCGCTGGCCGATCGCACCGCCGCGCAGTTCGAGGCAATGGGCGAGAAGCTGAACGCAGTGGCGGACGACATCGTCCGCACCACGCAGGAGCGCCACAAGAAGGCGTCCCAGGAAATCTGGGAGCGCATGAAGGCGCGCGGCGACATTTATCTGTCCAAATACGCGGGCTGGTACTCGGTCCGCGACGAGGCCTATTACGACGAGGGCGAACTCACCGAGCGCGACGGCAAGCGCTTCGCGCCGACCGGCACGCCCGTCGAATGGGTGGAAGAGGAAAGCTATTTCTTCAAGCTTTCCGCCTATGCCGACAAGCTGCTGGCGCATTACGAGGCGCAGCCCGACTTCATCACGCCCGACAAGTACAAGAACGAGATCGTCGCCTTCGTGAAGCGCGGACTGAAGGATCTCTCGATCAGCCGCACGACCTTCGATTGGGGCGTGCAGGTGCCGGGCGATGACAAGCACGTCATGTATGTGTGGGTCGATGCGCTGACGAATTACATCACCGGCGCGGGTTTCCCGGACGCGCAATCGCCGCGCGCGAAATACTGGCCTGCGGATGCGCATGTCATCGGCAAGGACATCACGCGCTTCCATGCAATCTACTGGCCGGCGTTCCTGATGTCGGCCGGCGTCGACCTGCCCCGGCAGATCGTCGTGCACGGCTTTCTCTTCAACAAGGGAGAGAAGATGTCGAAATCGGTCGGCAACGTGATCGACCCCTTCACGCTCGCCGATCACTATGGCGTCGATCAGCTGCGCTACTTTTTCCTGCGAGAGGTGCCGTTCGGACAGGATGGCAATTATTCGCATGAGGCGATCGTCAACCGCATCAACGCGGATCTCGCCAACGATCTCGGCAATCTCGCGCAGCGCTCGCTGTCGATGATCGCCAAGAATTGCGACGCCGCGGTGCCGGCCGCAGGCGCGTTCACGGACGCCGACACGGCGATCCTGGCGGATGCACGCGCGTTGCTCGACAAATCGCGCGAGGCGATGAAGGACTTTGCGCTTCACACGATGCTGGGCGAAATCTGGCGCGTGGTGGCGGAAGCCAATCGCTATTTCGCGAGCGAAGAACCGTGGGTGAAACGCAAGACCGATCCGGCGCGCATGGCGACAGTCCTGCATGTCACGGCGGAGGTCCTGCGCAACGTCGCCATCATGGCGCAGCCGGTCATTCCGGCCGCGACGGCGAAACTGCTCGATCTGCTGGGCGTGGCGCCGGACGCACGCGACTTCGCACATGTCGGCGAGGCGCACGCGCTGAAAGCCGGCGCCGCCTTGCCCGCGCCGGCGCCGATCTTCCCGCGTTATGTCGAGCCCGAAGTCGAGGGAGCGAAGGCGTGATGCTGATCGACAGCCACTGCCATCTCGACTTCCCCGACTTCGCGGAAGAACGCGACGCCATCGTCGCGCGCGCGAAGCAGGCCGGCGTCGGCCGCATGATCACCATCTCGACCTTCGTGAGCCGCTACGAGTCCTATCGTGCGATTGCGGAAGCTTACGACAACGTCTGGTTCACGGTCGGCACGCATCCGCATCAGGCGCATGAAGAACCCGAGGCGCCGCTGCAAAAGATCGTCGAGCTCGCCCGGCATCCGCGCTGCATCGGCATCGGCGAGGCGGGTCTCGATTACCATTACGACCGCAGCCCGCGCGACATCGCGCAGCGCGTGTTCCGCACGCACATCGCCGCCGCGCGAGAGACCGGCCTGCCGCTGGTCATCCATGCGCGCGACGCGGACGAGGATGTCGCCAGCATCCTGCGCGACGAAATGGGGAAGGGGGCTTTCAAGGCCCTGCTCCATTGCTTCACGGCCTCGCGCATGCTGGCCGAGACGGCCCTCGATCTCGGCCTGAGCATTTCCTTCTCGGGCGTCGTGACCTTCAAGAATTCGCAGGAGCTTCGCGACATCGCGCGCGACGTGCCGCTCGAGCGTATTCTCGTCGAGACCGACGCGCCGTTTCTCGCGCCCGTGCCATACCGCGGCAAGCGCAACGAGCCGGCCTATGTCGCCGCCACCGCCGCGACGCTCGCCGACGTCAAGGGCGTGAGCGCGGAGGCGCTGGCGCAAGCGACAACGCAGAACGTGTTGCGGCTGTTTTCCAAGATGCCGCCCCTGACGGAGCCAGCCGCCGCATGAGCCACAGACTCACGATCCTCGGTTGCGGTTCTTCCGGCGGCGTGCCGCGGGTCGGCAACGACTGGGGCGCGTGCGATCCGTCGGACTCGCGCAACCGCCGCCGGCGCTGCTCGATCCTGGTCGAGAAAATGAACGGCGACCAGCGCACGGTCGTGCTCGTCGATACGTCGCCGGATCTGCGCGAGCAGCTTCTGGAGGCGCGCGTCACGCAGCTCGACGGCATCCTGCTGACGCATGCGCATGCCGACCACACGCACGGCATCGACGACGTGCGCCCGCTGGTGATCCGGATGCGCCGTCGTATCGACATCCACATGGACGATTACACGACCTCCGAGCTGCGCGCGAAATTCGGCTACATTTTCGAGTCGCCGCCGGGCAGCAATTATCCGCCGCTCCTCAACGCGCGCGCGCTGACGCCAGGCGACGCCTGCGCCATCGACGGGCCGGGCGGCGCCATCGAGGCGCTGCCATTCGTGCTCGACCATGGCGACATCAACGCGCTGGGGTTCCGCTTTGGCGACGTCGCCTATACGCCCGACCTGCGCGCCGTGCCAGACGAAAGCCTCGACAGCCTGCGCGGCCTCGATCTGTGGATCATCGATGCACTGCGCTACACGCCGCATCCGAGCCACCTGACCGTCGCCGAGGCGCTGGAGCTGATCGCCCGCCTCAAGCCGCGTCGCGCCATCCTCACCAATCTCCACACGGATCTCGACTTCAAGCGGCTCGCGAGCGAATTGCCGCCGCATGTCGAACCGGCGTTCGACGGCATGCAGATCGAATTCTGAAATCGGGCAGGGGTAGCCTCAACGTCGCCTCGCCTTTTCCGCTGGTTGGGTTAAGATGGCGGCGCTTCACAGAAGGAGCCCGCAGGGGTTTTTGTTTTTTCCTTGGTCGAACTGATAGTCGCCGCGCTCCTCATCGCGCTGAATGGCGTCTTTGCACTTTCCGAACTCGCCCTTGTCTCGGCCAGGCCCGCACGGCTTAAAACGCTTGCAGAATCAGGCCGCCGTGGCGCACGCATCGCGTTAGATCTGGCCGAAAACCCCGGCAAATTCCTCTCCACCGTGCAGATCGGCATCACGCTGATCGGCGTTCTCGCCGGCGCCTTTTCGGGTGCGGCGCTGGGCGCCGATCTGTCGGCGATTCTGAAGGAGACCCGGCTGCCGCCGGGGTTCGCCGAGCCGCTCGCCTACGGCATCGTCATCGGTTCCATAACATACCTGTCCGTCGTGGTCGGCGAACTGGTGCCCAAGCAGCTGGCCTTGCGGGCGCCGGAGGCGATCGCCTGCGCGGTTGCGCCGCTCATGCTGGGCCTGTCGCGCGTCGGCGCGCCGGTCGTCTGGCTGCTCGACGTGTCGTCCAAGCTGATTTTCCGGTCGCTCGGCCTGCACGAGCCGGCCGCCAGCGCCGTGACGGAAGAAGAGATCAAGAGCATGGTCGAGGAAGCGACCACGGCCGGCATCATCGAGGTGGACGAGCGCCGGATGATTTCGGGCGTGCTGCGGCTGGGCGATCGCGCCGTGCGGGCCGTGATGACGCCGCGCACCGACGTGGACTGGGTCGATCTGGCGGATGACGAGGCGACGACGCGCGAGCGGCTGACGTCCTCGGTGCATTCGCGTCTGCCGGTCGGCGAGGGTTCGCCGGACAACATCATCGGCATCCTGCATCTGCGCGACCTGCTGTCGGCCTACATGAAGGGTGACACGGTGGACCTTCGGGCGTTCGTCCGCCAGGCGCCCGTGGTGCCGGACCGGATCGACGCGCTCGAGGCCCTCAACGTGCTGCGCGAGGCCGACGTGCCGATGGCGCTGGTGCACGACGAATACGGCCATTTCGAAGGTCTGGTGACGCCGGCCGACATCCTCGACGCCATCGCCGGGGCCTTCAAGTCCGACGACAATGCGACCGAGCCGGAGGCCGTTCAGCGCGAGGATGGCAGCTGGCTGCTGGCGGGCTGGATGCCGGTCGATGAAATGTCCGACCAGCTCGGCATCAACCTGCCGCGCACGCGCGACTACGAGACGGTGGCCGGCCTCATCATCGACAAGCTGCATCATCTGCCGTCGACCGGCGAGTACATCGACACGCTGGGCTGGCGTTTCGAAGTGGTGGATCTGGACGGTCGCCGCATCGACAAGGTGCTGGCGCGTCGACTGGTGGAAGACGACGTCGACGGCTGAGGTCTGACCCTGACACAGGCACAGGGTTCAGTTCCATAATATACCTTATGCGAATCCCATGGACATGAGCCTGGATGATCTCGCACGCCCGTCCCGTCCCGCCACGCCATGCGAGCGGACTGGCTATATCAATTGCACAGGCTTATGCTTAGCCGTTATTCCCAGCCTGTTCGGGCTCGGACATTGTTTTTACGTCCGGTTCTGCAAAACTCATGTCCCAAGTCATTGCTTGTGTTCTCAATCTCGACGGCTTCGAAGACCGCTTGGCGCATTTCGCCACGCAAGCTCGACAGGCTGGCGTCGCTTTCGAACGGCTGCCCGCGATCGACGGTCGCCAGATGTCCGCCGATGATGTTTCGGGCGCGACCGACAAGGCGGCCATCTACCCTCTCGCGCCGACCGAAATCGCCTGTCTCCTGAGCCATCGCCGCGCCTGGGCGCGCATCCTGGACAGCAAGGCTCCTTGGGGTGTCGTTTTCGAGGACGACGCCTGCCTGAGCGCCCACACCGGACAGATCATCGGTTCCCTCCCGTCCGATCGAAGCAAACCAACGATCATCAAGCTGGAAACTTACGGCACGGAAGAAGTCGCGCTCGGCATGAAGCGGATCGCATTTGCCGGGCGCGCTTTGCAGGAGTTGCGCGGCGTCGCCATCGGCGCCGCAGGCTACGCGATCAACCACAGCGCCTGTCAGCTGCTCATGGACGAAGCGCCGCGATACGCACTACCGTCTGACTTATATCTGTTTTCGAAGCGACTCGGCGCCTTCCGGAGCGCCACCGTGTTCATGATGAATCCGGCGCCAGTGATCCAGGCGGATCGCCTTGACGAGAGAAAGCAGCTGTTTGTCTCGTCACTCCAGCGTGGAAAGAAAATGCAGCCTCGCCCGACAGCGCTCAAGTTGGTGAAGCGGGAAATCTCGCGTCTTCGGGAGCAGTTTCTGGCAATTGGCTCAGAACGCGTCAGTGTCCCTTGGCTGTAGAGCGCATGCACATCGTCTGGCAGACGCAGGCCGGCCAGCACACCGAGTTCGAGACGCAGTTCCTGCGCGAAATCGTCTTCGCCCGGACGCCTCACACGGCGGTGTTCGACAACGGCGCGTGCCAATTCCCTGCCGCAGGCGCGGTCATCGTCTACGGCGGCTTTGACGCGCTGCCTTCGCAGGCGCTCCTCGACTATTTCGCGCGTTCACCCGGACATGTACTCGTCCACACGGGCGACGAGCGCCTTCAGCACGTAGGCAGCCACTACGGCGCGGCGCGCGCAGTGTTTCGCTCCTATTACGATCCGCGCCGGATCGCGCAAAATGTCTTCACCCTGCCGCTCGGCTTCCAGTCCGGATTCAAGAATGAAAGCGGTGTTGTCGATTGCGATGCGAAGCATGTCGCCTGGTGCTTCGCGGGCCAGATCAAAAGTCATCGCAAGACAATGATCGACGTCTTCTCGGGCGTGGCGCCCGGCACGGTGCATCTGACGCGCCAATGGAGCGACCCGAACGCGATGCGGCCGGCAGACATGGCTGGCCTCTATGCGCGATCGATCTTCGCACCCTGCCCGTTTGGCTTCCGCAATCCGGACTCGTACCGCGTGATGGAAGCGCTCGAGCATGGCTGCATCCCGGTCGTGCTGAGCTTCCTGGGCGAGGATTACTTTCGCTTCGTCTATGGGGAGCATCCGTTCGTCATCGCCTCGACCTGGGCGAAAGCCGCTGCCGAAGTGCGCGGGCTGCTGGCCAATCCGCAGCGACTGCGTGCGCGGCAGCGCGAGACGGTCGCGTGGTACGCAATGTTCAAGGAAAATCTGGCGCTCGACGTTCGCGACATCATGGCTGGCGCCAGCCGGGACCTGCTGCGCGCGCCGCAATGGCGGCTTCAGCAGGCCGGCATGAAGGCCGCGACTGTCCGGCGGTACGGTTTGTACTTTGGGCACGGATTGATCCGACGCCTCTACCGCCGTTTTGCCTATGCGCTGAACTGACCCCGCCGCCGACTATGATCGCCTGTGCGGCTTTTCAGATACGTAGCAAACGTCTGGACTATCGCCAGGAGTCCCGGCGGACCCCAACATTTCGCCAAATCACGCGATTCTGCCTAGGGAACTGGCGTTTCTCCACGTCAAGTCTTTTTTCCCACTGCTATGCAAAAGCCATAGCGTAGTCGCCATAATGCTGCTACAAATAACGACGGTGCGCGCAGACCATGTGAGAATACGATCGGCTCGGGTTTACTCGGGACTATCGGGACCAGTCGGGGGCACCTCCTGGCTGGCTTGTTGCGTTTGAATTCAGAGGCGGACGCAGGACTAGTTGCCGAAACGGCGGAGACGAGCAGGTTAACATGAGCAAAGGTAAAGATTTCCGGGG
>JAQGKM010000336.1 GCA_028290125.1 Hyphomicrobiales bacterium
GACCGCGACCATGTGACGAGCCGCGATTGGGCGACTTATCCGATTCTCACCTTCACGGATCTGCCGGAGATGAAGATCGAGCTGATCGACCGGCCCGACCAGCCGCCGCGCGGCGCGGGCGAAGCCGCGACGGCGCCTGTCGCCGCAGCGCTCGCCAACGCAGTCTTCGACGCAACAGGCGTCCGCCTGCGCCGCGTGCCGTTTACGGCGCCACGCGTGAAGGCGGCGATGGCCGAGACGGTGACGAAGAACGGGTAAGTCGTCATTGCGAGGAGCGAAGCGACGCGGCAATCCATCTAGCGGCAGCCGTTAGTTGGATTGCTTCGCTTCGCTCGCAATGACCAAACAAAAAAACCAGGGAGGAAACACGCATGCGCGCCATTCTGACGCTCGCCGTCGCCTGCTCGCTCGGCCTCGCCGCGCCCGCCATGGCGCAAACGAAGATGACCGTCGTGACCTTCGCGGGCGCGACCAACATCGCGGTCTGGCTCGCCACCGAGAAGGGCTATTTCAAACGGGAGGGCCTCGACGTCACGCATGAGATCACGCGCGGTTCGACGGCCGTGATCGAAGGGCTGATGAGCGGCAAATACCAAGTCGCCTCCACGGCCTTCGACAATCATGTCGCCAACACCGAGGGCGTCGGCGACGCCAACATTCCCGATTACGATCTCGTCGGCATCGCGGGCGTGCATTCGGGCATGAACAAGATCGTCACGCGGCCCGAGATCAAGTCCTTCGCCGACCTGAAGGGCAAGGTCGTGGCGAGCGACGCGCTGACCAGCGGCTACGGGCTGGTGCTGGTGCGCATCCTCGAGATGAACGGCCTCAAGCGCGACAAGGACTTCTCGGCGCTCGCGGTCGGCAGCGGGCCGAACCGGCTCGCGGCCATGAAGGACAATCGCGCGCAGGCCGCCGCCCTTTCGTCGCCCGACGACATCGAGGGCAAGAAGCTCGGCTTCAACATCCTCGCCGACGCGACCGAGATCATCGGCACCTATCAGGGCAGCGCCTTCATCACGCGTCGCGCCTATGCGAAGGAGCACGAGAAGGACGTCGTCGCCTTCCTGCGTGCGATCATCGCCGCCACGGACGACGTCTTCGCCGACAAGCCCGGCGCCGTGAAGGTCTTGCGCGCGCGGATCAAGGATCTTTCGGAAGACGACGCGGGCGTGATCTACGACCAGATGACCGCCGGCAAGGGCGGCCTCAACCGCCGCGCCAGGATGAACATGGACGGCGTGAAAACCCTGATCGCGCTGCGCAACGAGCTGAGCGGCGCGAAGAAGATCGACAGCGCGCCGGAGAAGTATGTGGACCTGTCATATTACGACAAGGCAGTCGCCGGGATGAAGTGAGCACTCTGCTTCGTCATTGCGAGCGCAGCGAAGCAATCCAGAGGCCTCACGTGAGGCATGGATTGCCGCGTCGCTGCGCTCCTCGCAATGACGGGACGGCTCACGCCGCAGTCTTATCCAGCGTCGCCATGTCGATCACGAAGCGATATTTCACGTCGCTCTTCAGCATGCGCTCATAGGCTTCGTTGATGTCGGCCATCGCGATCATCTCGATATGCGAGACGATGCCGTGCTTGGCGCAGAAGTCCAGCATCTCCTGCGTTTCCGGGATACCGCCGATCAGCGAGCCTACGAGCTGGCGACGCTTCATGATCAGGTTGAACACGCCGGGCGAGGGATGCGGCGTCGCGGGCGCGCCGACGAGGCACATGACGCCATCGCGCTTGAGCATGTTCAGATAAGGATCGAGATCATGCGGGGCCGCGACCGTGTCGAGGATGAAGTCGAACGTGTTCGCCTCTGCGGCCATGGCCGCCGGATCCTTCGAGATCACGACATCTTTGGCGCCGAGCTTCTTCGCGTCCTCGAGCTTGCCGGGTGACGTCGTGAACAGGGTCACGTGCGCGCCCATGGCGTTGGCGATCTGGATCGCCATGTGACCGAGCCCGCCAAGACCGACGACGCCGACGCGCTGGCCCGCAGTCACGCGCCAGCGGCGCATGGGCGAGAAGGTGGTGATGCCGGCGCACAGCAGCGGCGCGGCGGCGGCCGGATCCATGCCGTCTGGAATGCGCAGCACATAGGCCTCGTCGACCACGATCTTGTCGGAATAACCGCCGTAGGTGTTGGCGCCGGTGCCCTGCTCCGGCCCGTTGTAGGTGCCGGTCCAGCCGTTCTCGCAATATTGCTGCAGGCCTTCGTTGCACGAGACGCAATGGCGGCACGAATCGACGAGGCAGCCGACGCCACACAGGTCGCCGACCCGGTACTTCGTCACGCCCGCGCCGACGCGCGACACGCGCCCGACGATCTCGTGTCCCGGCACGCTAGGATAAAGCGTGTTGCCCCATTCTCCGCGCGCGGTGTGCAGGTCCGAATGGCAGACGCCGCAAAAGAGAATGTCGAGTTCGACGTCCTTGTCGCGCGGTTCGCGGCGATCGAACGAAAAAGGCGCAAGCGGCGCACTGGCGTCCGTCGCCGCAAATCCAAAGGCCTTGGCCATGTCTCGTCTCCTGCAGGAATGTTCCTGAAAGAGGTTATCGGCCGCAGACATGCCAAAAGAAAGGCAGGCGTTTTCACGCCTGCCTTGAGTGTCTTGCACAGCTTGCGGCGCGAGACTTACTCGGCTGGAGCCGGCGCGGCGCCCAGCGGCGTCGCCTTCTCGCCCTTGATGTAGTTCATGCGCAGCTTCTTCAGCACGAAGAGCGCCAGCAGGCCGGTCAGCACGTCCATGCCGATGGCGATGAGGAACACCGGGATCCAGCTGCCGTTTGCGTCATGGATCGCCGCCGCCACCGGGCCGACGATCACCGAGCCGATGCCCTGCGACATGTAGAGGAACCCGTAATTCGTCGTCGGCGGCTTGGTGCAGAACGTGTCGGTCAGCGTCGAGTGGAACAGCGAAAAGATTTCGCCCCAGCCGAAGAACACGAGGCCCGACAGCAGCACGAAGGCGAAGGCGTTGTCGCGGAACAGCAGCAACAGCAGGATCGCCACGGCTTCCAGCAGGAACGCGACACCCATGGTGTTTTCGCGGCCGATGCGGT
>JAQGKM010000384.1 GCA_028290125.1 Hyphomicrobiales bacterium
GGCGGGATCGGTCATGTCAGCTCCGGCGCGTCGTAGTGTCTGCGCGGCGCTTAAAGGCTTCCGGTCGGAAAGGCAAAGGAGCTTGTTGCGATGCGGGAGCTACTTGCCCGTCGGAGTGCAGACGACCTGATCGTTCAGCACGTAGCAGATGGACATGGCCCCGGTGCGCAGGTCGACCCGGAAAACGCCGCCCTCGCGCTCGTGGCGGGAGGCGATCAGGCCATATTCGCTCGACGCCTGCGCCACCGCGCCCTCGCCCGGCGGGTAGCAGAGCGTCACCCCGATGGAGTTTTCCTTCAGGCCATACTGGCAGGCGCCGATTTCCCCGGTCGCCTTGTCGAGACGATAGACCCGGTTGAGGTCGATCTCGGGGGCGGCCAGGAACTCGTAATTGGCTGCGGCGAGCGCCATGCCGGCGCCGACCGCGAGCAGCGGAAGCGCGAGAAGCGGGCGGACGAATGTCAGTCTGGGCATAGCAACCTCTGTCGCGCGATTCGGCGCTTTGTCAGCAGTCTAACGACGGAGCAGGCTCGCCGCGCAAGCGCTGGCGTGAGCGGAGGGTTTGACCTGTGACGAATTTCCACCTAGGCGTCGCCCATGCAACAGGTGTCTCCCCTCCTCGTCTTCGACCTCGACGGAACGCTGGCCGAGACGGCCGGCGATCTCTGCGCCACGCTGAACGTCATTCTCGATCGCGAAGGCCTGCCGCCCGTGGCGCTGGCGGACGCGCGCAAGATGGTCGGCGCGGGCGCCCGCGCGCTGATCCGCAGCGGTTTCGCGGCCGCCGGTCAGACCCTCGACGACACCCGGCTCGAGCGGCTGTTCGCAGATTACATCACCTATTACGAGGCGCACATCGCCGACGAGAGCCATTTGTTCGACGGCGTGGTCGCGGCGCTGGATCGTTTCGAGGCGGCGGGTTTCACCTTCGCGGTGTGCACCAACAAGATCGAGCAGCCCTCCATCCACCTGCTCACGGCGCTCGGCGTGCATGACAGGTTCAAGGCGATCTGTGGCCAGGACACGTTCAAGGACAATGGCGTGAACATCGCCAAGCCGGATCCGCGCATGCTGTTCAACACCATCGCGCAGGCAGGCGGCGTCGCCAAGAGCAGCATCATGGTGGGCGATTCCCGCACCGACATCGACACCGCGAAAGCGGCGGGCATTCCGGTGGTGGCGGTCGATTTCGGCTACACCGACCAGCACGTCTCCGTCTTCGCGCCCGATCTTGTGATCAGCCATTTCGACGAGTTGTGGGACGCTGTCGCCCGAATCGAGAGGAGCCGCGCGTGATCCGCGACAAGAAACTTGCCGTCGGCATGGGCGCCGCTTTCGTGCTCGGCATCCTGTGGGGCGTCGTGGCGGGCGATCCGCCCGGCGAAACTTTCCTGCGCGGCTCGCTCGCGGTCGCCTGCGCGGTGGCGACCTATCCCTTCTGGCGCGAGCGCAAGTAGCGCGCGCCGGTTGCCCGAATCATCCGCCTCCTCCAGTTTGCGCCTGATGGGCGACACCAGGCCGACCTTCCTTGAGTTCTTCGCCGGCGGAGGGATGGCCCGCGCCGGGCTCGGAGACGGCTGGCGCTGCGCCTTCGCAAACGATTTCGACGCCATGAAGGTGGCGACCTATCGCGCCAACTGGGGCGACGACGACATGCGCCCCGGCGACGTCGGCCAGATCGCGCTCACGGATCTGCCAGCCGGCGTCGCGGATCTCGCCTGGGCGTCCTTTCCCTGTCAGGACCTGTCGCTTGCTGGCGACTATCGCGGTCTCGGGCGCGAGCGCGACGACGCCGCAACGCGCAGCGGCACGTTCTGGGCGTTCTGGAAATTGATGCGCGGGCTCGCGCAGAACGGACGCGCACCGCGCATGATCGTCCTCGAAAACGTCTACGGCGCAATGACTTCCCGTGCCGGGCAGGATTTTGCCGCGATCGGGGCGGCGCTTGCCGCAGCGAATTATCGCTTTGGCGCCGTGGTGATCAACGCCTCGAACTTCGTGCCGCAATCGCGCCCGCGCGTGTTCTTCATCGCCGTTCATCGGAGCGAGGCGTTGCCTGCCGGCCTGACCCAATCGGGCCCGAGCGCCGCGTGGCATCCGCCGGCGCTCGTCGACGCGCAAGCGCGCATGACAGGCGAGTCCCGCGCCGCATGGCTGTGGTGGAACATCCCGCAACCTGCCGCGCGCAATATCGGGTTTGCCGACATCATCGAGGACGAACCCGTCGGCGTCGCATGGCACAGCGCTGCGCAGACGCAGCGGCTTCTCGACCTCATGTCGGACGTGCACCGCGCCAAGCTCGCCGCCGCGCAGGACAGCGGCGTGCGGATGGTCGGCGGCGTTTATCGCCGCACACGCATCGACAAGGACGGCGTCAAGCGCCAGCGCGCGGAAGTTCGTTTCGACGATGTGGCTGGATGCCTGCGCACCCCCGGCGGCGGCTCGTCGCGGCAGTCCATCCTTGTGGTGGAGGGGCGCTCGATCCGCTCGCGCCTGCTCTCGCCCCGCGAAGCGGCGCGTCTCATGGGGCTGTCCGACGATTACAGGCTGCCGGCGCGCTACAACGACGCCTATCACGTCTGCGGCGACGGCGTTTGCGCGCCGGTCGTCGGGCACATTGCACGGCATATCCTGGAGCCGTTGCTGGGAGGCCGGCGCGCAGCGCCGCGCGTTGCGGCGGAATAGCTACCGGCCCGCGGACGGTCCCGACAGTTTCTTCCGCTGCACCCAGCGAAAGCCCTCGTGCTTGGTGATAACCGCCATGTCGACGGGGCCGCCGACGGTCTTGGGCTGCAGGTCGACGCGGAAGCGGACGTAGCCGATGGTCGCCTCCATCAGAAAGCGCGTCAGCGCGATGGCGTCGTGGATCGGCATGCCGGGCGTCACGACGGTCGGGCTCGACAATTCGTTCTCGCCATCCACGCCGGTGGTGAATTCGTCGCTCATCAGGCGATGCAGGCACTCGCCCGAGCCCTCCCAGCAGACGCCATATTCGGTCGGCGACCAGATCTGCGAGACGCTGATCCCGTCCGTCGAATCGAAGATGAGGTTCCAGACTTCGGGGGTGTCGCAGCCAGCCGAATAGCCCGCGATGATGAGCGTCGAGCGGAGCTTGGCGACCTGCATGGGCGCCATGGAGCGCAGGTAGTCCTGCAGGCGGCGCACGACGCCTTCCACCGTGTAGGAGTTGCGGTCGAACCCGCCTGTCCCGTTCCGGCTCGCGCATTGCGCGCCGAAATCCTTCAGAACGTCGATGAAGGCCTTGTTGTTGATGGCGGCATCGCCCGCGATCAGGACGCCGATCGGCATGCCCTTGATCAGCTGCATGGTCTTTTCGGCGGAATAGTAGACCTGCCCCCGGTGTTCGACAGCGCTGTCGGACGCGAGAACGACGCCATCCTGAACCGAAATGGAAATAACGATCGTCAATTGGAAACCATCAAGGGCGAGGCGAGCAACGCTAGCACAACCCAGTCGCATGCCCACACGCTAACGCGCGTTTGCCTGACAGACCGAAAACCGATCTGGATTATGGTCTATTGCAGGAAGGCGGACAAGAGCCCGGCGTCGGGCCGGGCTCCTTTGTGACCGGCGCCTCAGACCTGCCGACGGGAATAGCCGCGCGATTCCATGCAGCTGGTGAAGGTCGCAAGGTTCAACGTGCCGCCGCTGCTCGCGGTCGCGCGGCAGGTTGCCTGATCGGCCTGGCCCTGGCGCAGGAGCTCGGGATTTTCGGCCATGCGGCGGCCGTCATTGCGGGCCCACACGTAATTTTCGGCCGTCGGCGTGGCGGCGGCCTGCGGGGCCATGGCCGTGCGCGAGGTCGTGGGCGCGCAGGCAGACAGAAGAACAGTGGCGGACAGGGCGGCAAACAAGACGCGCATTTTTTAGAACCTCCGGGCTTTGCGCAATGGCAACGCACGAGCAGGCTCATTTGTGGCGCCGCCCGACGCAATCTAATCACAATGTTGCAGCATAGCCACAGCCGTCAGGGCATTGGCTCAAGCGCGACCAGACTTCCGAAAGGCGACGGCGCGGGGCGGCTGACCGCGACAGGCGCGAGCGGGACGGGTTTCGACGCGGCTGGCCGGGGCTGAAGCGGTGCGGCTGCTTTCTGGTCCGGCACGAAGGCCAACGCCTCGTCGGCAGCGGCGCGCGACGCCGGGGCGCGGCGCTCGATGGCGGCCAGCGCTTGCGGGCGGGGCTTCGGAACGGGTGGCTCGGCGACGGACGGATCGTCGTTCAACGTCACCAGGGAAACGGCGAGCGGGCGCGGCGCGCTGCGATAGATGCCGGCCTGGACAGCCCTCTCCTTGCTCACGCAGATGCCGCGCGAGGGCCGGTAGATTTCGCCCAACGGGCAACGAGCGGCCTGCGCGGCGGATTCGCCAGCGAAGAACATAAGAGTGGCAAGCGCGGCGGCAGAACCGGCGGCTGAGAAGATCTTGTCGGGCATTCCGTCCCTCCTGGCCTCCTCGAACAGATCGCAGGGTCATTGGCGGCCCTGCCCTAAACCCCGCGGTTTCCGCCAAGAATCGCGAAGGCCAAGACATGCTGCCGGATCAGGAGCAACGAATCAACCCCTTGCGCGCAAAGAACTTCCTCAACGTCAAGCGCTCGATCGAACTCATACCCGTTATTAACCGGGCCGGAAGAGGACACCTTCGTCGCAGGCCGCCATTCACAGGCGCGCCGCCGCCGATATACTCGGGCCAACAAAGAAACCCGGGGAGGACGGCCATGCTCATCATCGACAACGCCACGGTCAGCGACATCCTGCAGATGAAGGACTGCATTCGCGTGCAGGAAGCGGCGTTCCGGAAATTGCCGGAAGGCGGCGCGATCCACCGCCCGCGCATCGACATGTACTATCCCTGCGATCGTGACGACGGCTACTTCCGCTGGGGGTCGATGGAAGGCGCCAACGACGGCTATTTCGCCATCCGCATGAAGTCCGACATCATCACCTGGCCGAAGACCGAAGACGGCGGCTGGACCGAGGACAAGCACTGCGGACAGCCCGGCACCTATTGCGGCGTGATCTATCTCATCTCGACGAAGAACGGCCTGCCGCTCGCCTTCATCAACGACGGCGTGCTGCAGCACATGCGCGTCGGCGGCGGCGCCGGCATCGGGGTGAAATATCTCTCGCGCGAAGACTCGCATGTCGTCGGCATGCTGGGCTCGGGCGGCATGGCGCGCACCTTTCTCGACGCGTTCTCCTGCGTGCGCGACATCAAGTTGTGCAAGGTCTACAGCCCCAACCCGAAAAACCGCGAAGCCTATGCGCAGGAGATGTCGCAGCGACTCGGCATCGAGGTACGCGCCGTCGACAGCGCGCAGGAGGCGCTGCGCGACGTCGACATCGTGTCGAGCGCGACGGACTCGATGAAGCCCGTCTACGACGCCGCGTGGCTGCGCCCCGGCCAGCACGTCACCAATCTTGGACGCCGCGAAATGCCGGACGCCGCCATGTCGAAATTCGACGTCGTGGTGCGCCAGGGCACCGCCGGTCTGCAGATGAAACAGACCGAGCGCTTCCAGGCCGAGCGCGGCCTGTCGCCTGCCGCCTACATCGGCGGCACGACCGAGCAGATGAAGCGCATTCCGGAGAAAAACCCGCAGCCCGGGTTCGGTGGCGACAGCCCCGACTTCAACGATCGCGGCAAGGGCGGTGACAAGCCGGAATTCGCCGATCTCGTCACCGGCAAGTGCCGGGGCCGCACATCGCGCGACCAGATCACCTTCTATCGCAATGTCGGCAACCAGGGCCTGCAGTTCTCGTCCGTCGGCGGACTCGTTTACGAGGAGGCGACCCGGCTCAAGCGTGGCCGCGAGATTCCGACCGAATGGTTCCTGCAGGACATCCGCGACTGACCGGAGGACGAGCCATGAAGCGACTGTTTTCGACGATCGCGCTCGGCGCCGCCCTGCTGGCCGGCCCGGCGCTCGCGCAGAGCGAGGCTGACTTCTACAAGGGCAAGACCATCTCGCTGCTGATCGGGTTCGGCCCGGGCGGCGCCAACGATGTCTGGGCGCGGCTGCTGGCGCGGCACATGCCGCGCCACACGCCCGGCGAACCCAACATGACGCCGCAGAACATGCCCGGCGCCGGCACGTTGAAACTCGCCAATCACCTGGCGACGGCGGCGCCCCGCGACGGCACGGTGTTCGGCCTGATCAATCGCGGCATTCCGCTGGAGCCGCTGCTTGGCGGACAGAATGTCCTGCTCGATCCGCAGAAGATGGGCTGGATCGGCAGTCCCGACAAGGACACCAGCGTCTGCGCCGTGCGCAAGGACGCCAAGGTGAAAGCCATGCAGGACCTGCGCACGACGGAACTCGCCGTCGGCGCGACGGGTTCGGGCGCCGACACCGCGATCTATCCTGAATTCCTGACCGAATTTCTCGGCATGAAGTTCAAAACGATCAAAGGCTATCCGGGCTCCAACGAGATCGTCATGGCGATGGAGCGCAACGAGGTGCAAGGCATCTGCGTCGCCTTCCAGTCGGTCGCGCGCACGCGGCTCTATATGGATGGCGAGTTGAACATCCTGTTTCAGGCGGGACTCGACAAGGATCCCGGCGTGCCGCCGCAGGTGCCGCTCGCCACCGAACTCACCGCCGGCAGCAAGGAGGACACGGACGCGCTGCGCCTGTTCCTCGCGCGCACGGCGCTGGGCCGTCCCTTCGTGGCGCCGCCCGGCCTGCCGCCCGTGCGGCTCGCGACGCTGCGGCGCTCGTTCGACGCGACGATGAAGGATCCGGCTTTCGTCGCCGAGGCCGAACGCCTGAAGCTGACGGTCGAGCCCATCGGCGGCGAAGAGATCTCTCGCGTTCTCGCCGACATCTATGCGACACCGCCGGATGTGGTGCGCCGGGTGTCGCGGATTCTCGGCCATGTCTCGGGACCGGCGGCGCAGTGAGCCGCTCAGAAAAGGCGCGTGAATGGCCGGTGCAAGCCCAGCGGGCGCGAGTCAAAGTCTTTCCGCGCTCGCGCCCGGCCTTGCGCTCGCCATAGCCCTGGCGCTCGGCGCCTCGCTGCTGGAGCCTCTTGTCGGACGGCTCGTGCCGCTGCCGGCGCTCGTCATCGCGCTGATCGTTGGCATCTGGCTGCATCCGTTGGCGCTGCGCGGGCCGGTGGCGCCGGGTCTTCGGTTCTGCGTGTCGCGCGTGCTGCGCGTGGCCGTCGCCCTGCTCGGCCTGCGCGTGTCGCTTGGCGACATCGCCGCGCTCGGACCGGCGACCGCCGTCATCGTCATCCTCGCAATGGCGACGACGATCTTCGCCGGCATCGGCGTCGCGCGCGCTCTCGGTTTGTCGAGCGCCTATGGCGTGCTGGCCGGAACCGCGACCGCCGTATGCGGCGCCTCGGCCGCGCTGGCGACCTCGAGCGTGCTGCCGCCCTACCCCGCCAAGGACGCCGATACGGTCTTCGTCATCGTCGCCGTCAACCTGCTGTCGACCGTCGCCATGCTGGTCTATGCGCCGGCCGGCCACGCGCTGGGCTTTGGCGACCAGACCGTCGGCGTGCTGATCGGCGGCGCGATCCATGATGTCGCGCAGGTGGTGGGTGCGGGTTACGCCGTCTCCGACAGCGCGGGCGCCGCGGCCGTGATCGTGAAGCTCTTTCGCGTGCTGCTGCTGCTGCCCGTCATTCTCGCCATCGGCTTTTTCTTCTCGCGCCAGACGCAGGGCGCCAAGGCGCCCCTGCCCGTCTTCGCCTTCGCGTTTCTTGCCCTGTGCATCCTCAACAGCATCGCGCCCTCCGTTCCGATGCTGGCGGGACCTTTCGCGACCTTCAAGGCGGCGGCGGGTTTCGTTTCGACCTGGGGGCTTCTCGTCGCCATTGCGGCCCTGGGACTTGGCACCTCGGTGACGGCGATCACGCGGCTGGGCTGGCGCCACGTCGCGACCGTGCTGTGCGCCACGCTCGTCATTTTCGCTGTCGTCGCCGGCGGCCTCGTTCTCACGACATGATCCCAACAAGGAGCTTCCCATGACCCTCATCCTGTCGAACGACGATGTCGAAAAGCTCCTGACCATGCCCGATTGCATCGAGGCGCTGGAGACCGCCTACCTCGATCTCGCCGAGGGCCGTGGCGTGTCGCGCCGGCGCTCCGATTGCGTGACGCCGACAACGTGGAGCGAGGATGCGGTCTACGGGCTGAAATCGATGGACGGCGTGGTCCCGGCGCTCGGCGTTGGCGCGATCCGCATCAACTCCGACATCATCACCAATCCGCTGGTCGGCAACTCGAGGCGGCGCGTAAAGGTGCCCGCGGCGCCGAACGATCGTTACGTCGGACTCGTGCTGCTGTTCTCCACCCACAATGGCGAGCCGCTGGCGATCTTTCCGGACGGCGTGCTGCAGCATATCCGCGTCGGCGCCACCAACGGACTTGGCGTGAAATATATGGCGCGGGAGAATGCGCGCACCATCGGCATTCTGGGCTCCGGCTGGCAGGCGGAAACGCAACTCACCGCCGCCTGCGCGGTGCGCCAGATCGAGACGATCCGCTGCTTCTCGCCCAACCGCGACAATCGCGAGGCCTTCGCCACGCGGATGAGCGAGATGCTCGGCGTGACAGTTGTTCCCGTGGCGCAGCCGGAAGAGGCGGTCGCGGGCGCCGACATCGTGCTCTGTGCGTCGAACTCGCTCGATCCGATCTTCTTCGAGACCTGGATCGAACCCGGCATGCATCTCTCGTCGATCAAGAAGCCAGAGATCGAGCCCGCGGCGATCAAGGCCGCGCAACGCGTCGTCGTGCACACGCACGATACCGAGCCGACGCTGGTCGTCGCCAGGAACGCGAAGTTTCAGGAAGCCAGCAAGGGCGACGACTGGAACAAGGCGCGCAAACTCGATTTCAAGACCTTCCCGACGCTGCCCGAAATGATCGCGGGTCGCGTGGTCGGGCGCGAGACCGACACGGAAGTCACCTGCTTCCTCAACAATCTAGGCCTCGGATATCAGTTCGCCGCAGCCGGATCGGTAATCTACAAGCGCGCGATGGAGCAAGGCGCCGGACATGCGCTGCCGACGGACTGGTTTACCGAAACGGTGCATCCTTAAGAGACCTTTGCATAACCTCCCGCCGTCATTGCTGTGCAGGTTCAACAATTCGCTGATCGAAAACATCTGTAAGTGACGCACGCGATTCCCCTCCCCCTTGCGGGGAGGGGCTAGGGGTGGGGTCGTGAGGCGCTTGCAAAACGCCCGCAAACCACTCCTTGACCATCGGAAACATGTGTCGACCCCCACCCCGCTCGCTGCTGCCCAGCGAGTCGCCCTCCCCGCAATGGGGAGGGAAATGGCGTGCGTCGGGCGAAAGAATTCGATCAGCGAATTGTTGAACCTGCACAATTGCGAGCGGAGCGGAGCAATCCAGGGGCCATCAACGCGTGCCTAGATTGCTTCGCTCCGCTCGCAATGACGAAACTGATGTTTCGCAAACGCCAGCGATAAGCGCAGCGCGCCGAAAGATTTCAATGGCGCGCTTCAAGATGATCTGGCGCCGGCTTGTCGTAGATCGATGTAATTTTGCATCGCCCGACTTGCAATCCAACATAGATTTGCATGCACACGACTTCATTCGATGGCCGTCCCGGGACACCACCTGGTTTTATGTTACGCAAAACGGTGCTCTGGATTCGGGTGATTGATGAAAAAGATTCTTGTTGTTTCCGCAGCTTGCCTCATGCCTGCTTTGGGTTTCGCCGCCGATCTTCCGGCGCGCGGCCCGATCATGGCGTCCGCCCCTGCCCTGATGGCGCAGGACTGGAGCGGTTTTTATGCCGGCGTCCACGTCGGCTACGGACGTGGTAGCCACGACACCGAACTGCTCGACTACGACCACAAATCGCGCGGCGCGCTCGGTGGCGTGCAGGTTGGCTACAATGTCCAGTTCAACCAGATCGTGCTGGGTGTGGAGGGCGACGTGTCGTTCTCCGGGATCAAGGCCAACGACCACATCACGTTTGCGGTCGGCCCGGCCAGCAGCGTGACGGACCTGAAGCACCGCGTCGACTACTTCGCGACGGCGCGCGCCCGCGTCGGCTACGCGATCGGCGACGCACTGCCCTACGTGACCGGCGGTCTTGCCTATCTGCACAACAAGTCGTCCGCCACGGCCGTCAACGCCGGCTTCGGCGCGCCCTTCGACGGGACGTTCTCGGGCAGCGACACCGGAAGCCACTTCGGTTGGGTCGCCGGCGCGGGCGTCGAATACGCCTTCACCCGCAATCTCAGCGCCAAGATCGAATATCTCTACATGGATGTGGGCAAGGATCGCTACGCGGCCCTCCCCGCCATCGACCCTACCGAGCGCGATCACGCCATCAAGGCGCAGGTGTTTCGCGTCGGCTTGAATTACCGCTTCGGTCGCTGATCGAACGTTGCTTGTGACGTGAGAAAAAGCCCAGCCCGGAAACGGCGCTGGGCTTTTTCGTGTGGCGAGGCGGGCGAACGCGGCGCCGCCGTCGGCGCTTCAGAACGAGAACGTCGATCCGAGTCTGAACAGGTCCGCCCGCAGCTTGCCGGAACTGCCGAAGGTGTTGCGGGCGGCCGGCACCTGGACGACAAAAATGTCTCCGGTCGTCGACCGCGCGCCGAAACTGGCGTGCAGATATTCGGCTCTCAGCGTCCAGCTGCGCGCGACGTTCCACTCCAGACCGGCGCCGAAAGCCGCGCCGAACACGCGCGCGCTCGATCTCGAGCCGCCGACCGCGCCGCCGTTGAACTGCCAATCGTCCGTGTAGCCGTTCGTGACGGTGAGCTTGGTGAGCGCGACGCCGCCGGTTGCGTAGACCAGCAAGGACGGCGCGACCAGATAGCCTGCGCGCGCCCTTAGCGTCGCCAGTCCATCGATCTTAGCCGACGACCCGATGGTCGCGATGACAGGCACGGGCCCCGGATTGGTGAGACCGAGGTTGAGGGATGACCGGCTGCCGCCATGATTCGACGACAGATGCAGCGCGCTGGCGTCCGCCTCGGCGCCGTAGACGAACAGGCCGGACCGCCAGTTGTAGCCGGCCAGCACGCCCGCGGTGGCGGATGTGTGCAAGGACGAACCGCTCGCCGCGGCGCCGAGCGCGGCGCCATTTTCGGGGTAATGAACCGGGTCGCAGAGAAATCCGTTCACGCCACAGCCGACGACGCTTTGCGTCGCGCCGCGTCCGGAGGCTGCTCCGGCGACGACGCCGACATAAGGGCCGCTCCATGCCTCGGACACGGGTGTCCGAAGATGGTCCTGGGCGAGGCCCGGCATCGAGGCAGAAAGAGAAAGCGCCGCAGCGATGCAAGTTCTTTTCATCAAGCCAACTCCGTCGTCGGCTCGATCCGAATCGGGTTGAGCACCACGATTCAACTTATACTCAGTTGGCGCTACAAAGTATGATCTGGAAACCGAGCGCACCTTGTGCGCTCGGGGATGGTTTCCCGTGGACGCGTCGCTAGCCGATGTTTCGGTTCACGTCGTCCTGAACATCGCTTTCGGCGTTGAGTTCGCCGCCCTGCCCGGGCGGATCGGTCATCGCAGTCCCGTGGGCGATATGCGTGAGCACCTCCCGGAGGCCCCCACGCAAGACCAGTGTCGACCCGACCAGAGTGGCTTCGACAGTACCGGCCTTCGGGCCGGGCCTCAGCGAGATCACATGGTCCAGGTTGAGGGCAAACTCGCGCCCGCTACGGTCTGAATAGAAGCGACGGATCGTACTGGTCATGGCTCGGGACTCCGCGAAACGGCGGTCACTCTGCAGGCAATAATTCCGCCTGGAGTTTGCGCTTCCGGCTGACCGTAAACGCCAAACCGACAAACCCCAAGGCGATCGCGACGGCGCCGCCGGCGGCCTGGACATTAAATCCCTGCTTGAGGAACACGGGCCCGGCGAGCAGCCCGATGCCAGCCAGAACGAGGCCGGTCAAGGAGATGCGGATATCGGTGATCCGATCAAGGTCACGCCGACGCTTTGCTTCGCGCTCCTGCGCTGTCGTCACCGTCGATTCCTGCGCGGCGTTGAACTTCCGCGCATAGTCTTCCCCCAATATTGCGACCAGATCAGCATCCCGCAAACTCGCCATGTCTTCACTCCTGCGAAGCAGGCGAAAAGCGCCCATCGAGGCATGTTGTAAACATGGAAATCAGCACAAGGCGGGGGCGACTTGTGACGGTAAAACGGTGTGATTGCCGAGACTTGGCACGCGGTAACAATGAAACTGTATGAGCACGGAGGGCTGCGACATTCTGCTACGCGGCCAACTTCCCGCGTTTAGCTCAGATGCGCAATTGTCCGACTGCAGCACACAACAGAGCGAACGCGATGCAGCCCAAAACGAAACTGCATCGCGAAACTGCTGTTACTTGCAGCGGGTCACCCAACCAGAGCTGGTGTAGACGCGTTCGCAAGAGCCTGCATTTGCGGGCTGGTCGACGAGCAGAACCGGGACAAGCGCCGAGAGCGTGAGAGCCAGCGCGAATGCTGCAAGAAGCGTTTTTGTCATTTCGGAATTTCCCCACGATCTTTGAAATGCCGTCGAAATACGGAGCGTTCGCGACAGCAGCAAAGTCAAATTACGAGATCGCCTTCACTTCGCAATGACATAGAAACGCGATAGTTGTGGATTAGTCAGCGCACAAGTGCATGTGTTATTTTGACAACATAGTGCGAATGCGCCCAGATCACCGAGATTGCGGTCTGATCAGGGATGCGCAATCAGCTCCAAGGCTCCCAGCCTGATTATTCGAGCGCGAGCTCATCGTGAGCGCACTGTCCGCGTCAGGCGGCAATGTAAGGCTCGCCGTGCGCAAGTTTGGCGTGTCTCGCGATACGCTGCGCTATCGCATGGAGAAACACAGCTTGCCCCGCGACGTCTTCAATTGACCCGGAGCTGATGCTGGGGCAAGGCGGCGCATCCGATCGTGCGCGTCACGGCGCCTTGAGCAGAGCAGAGTTGGTCCATGCGGAAAACTTACAGAGGCTATGCCCTGCCCACTGATAACTACGTCGCCTCCACGATCGACTGGAGTTGCAAGGTCTGCGGAAGCGCCGAGGTGGACCGTGACCCGCACGACGTCCGCCCGCTGCACTGGTGCGACGGCGGTCCCAGCATGGAAGACGATCTACGCGAATGGGTGTGCCATGCTTGCGGATACAGGGCGCGCGGGCGGGAGTTTGCGCAGGGTCGGACAGACGTCGAATGAATGGCCGCTCACATGGCACGCCCTTGACGCGTGTTGCCCACCGCTGCTGCGGCGTTGGACGAATCAAGTCTTCGTTGAAATAATGGTGGGCGCGACAGGGATTGAACCTGTGACCCCTCCCGTGTGAAGGGAGTGCTCTCCCGCTGAGCTACGCGCCCGCCGGCGGACTGGCGTCCGGGCAGGAGCGCTGTGTACGGAGGGGCCCTGTGCAAGTCAAGCCGCCGACCCGTCTTTTTGCGGCCTCGCCACGGTTGAGCTTTCGTTAATGCTTTTTACAAGCCTGTGGCGTAATTTGGAACCGTTGCTTTACCAGCGCGTCTTACGCCATAGGCGACACTTTTCGACCATGGCGTGGTTTGCCCGCGCACCAGACGGGATGATCCGATGAAGACTTCCATTTATGCCGCATGCGCTCTCGCGGCCACCGTGCTTCTCGCTGGCGCGCCCGCCAAGGCCGCGACCGATGAAGTCGGCGGCAGCTATGTCGACCTTCTCGCCCTCAACCTGAAATATGACGGCCGTCCGCAGGCGAGCTCGATCCCGCGCGAGATCGTCGACTTCGACCAGAAATACGCGCCCGGCACGATTCTCGTCTCCAGCAAGGAGCGCCGCCTGTATTACGTGCTGCCGGAAGGCAAGGCGATCCGCTACGGCGTCGGCGTCGGCCGCCCGGGCTTCGAATGGGGCGGCGCGCAGGCGATCTCGCAGAAGCGCGAATGGCCGGCCTGGACGCCCCCGTCCGAAATGCTGAAGCGCCGTCCCGACCTGCCGCGCCACATGGCCGGCGGCCCGGAAAACCCGCTCGGCGCCCGCGCCATGTATCTCGGCTCGTCGCTCTATCGCATCCATGGCTCGAACGAGCCGGACACGATCGGCCAGGCCGTCTCGTCGGGGTGCATCCGCATGACCAACGACGACGTCGTGGACCTCTACGAGCGCGCCAAGGTCGGCGCCAAGGTCATCGTGATGCGCTGAGCCTTCGGGCTCGTTGCTTCTCCGAATGCAAAAAGCCGGGACTCGCGTCCCGGCTTTTCTTTTGACGCCGATGCGTCAGCCGCCCGAAGGCGTGACCTCCTGCCCGGCCATCGCGGTGGCGGACTGAAACACCAGCATGTCGCCCGCCGTATAGCGGTTCGCCGCCGCGCAGACCGGGCACGTGACCTCGATCACGCCCGCGCCCGTCGGCTCGACTTCCCCATTGCCCGCCGGATCGTCGAGGATCGCGAAGGTCTCGTGGCAGGACTGGCATCTGAAACCGAGATACCAGCTCCCCGGCACGAGCTGACGCATGGCCTGCGGCCTGAACAAACCCCTGAATTCCAGCTCCGCGGCCATCATGTGCTCCCCGTTTGGCCCCATCGGGGTCCTTTAGTGGCCCCCGGACACGCTCAACGGAGGGAAAGGCGGCTTGTTCCGATGTCGCAGCTGTTGAACCTGGCCCATGCATGGGCGATATATACGGCATGATATTGCGCCCGGACATCGACGCCGCCACCCTCGTGCCCCCAGCCCCGCTGGTGGATCCGTTCGGCCGCGCCATCAGCTACATCCGCGTGTCGGTGACGGATCGCTGCGATTTCCGCTGCGTCTACTGCATGTCCGAGGACATGAACTTCCTGCCCAAGGGCGACCTGCTGACGCTGGAAGAACTCGACCGCCTGTGCTCGGCCTTCGTCGCCAAAGGCACGCGCAAGATCCGCATCACCGGCGGCGAACCGCTGGTGCGCCGGGGCATCATGACCCTGTTCCGCTCGCTGTCGCGCCACCTCGGCTCCGGCGCGCTGGAGGAAGTCACCGTGACCACCAACGGCTCGCAGCTCGCCAAACATGCGCGCGAGCTCGCCGATTGCGGCGTCCGGCGCATCAATGTGTCGATGGACACGCTCGACCCCGACAAATTCCGCGCCATCACCCGTTGGGGCGATCTGGCCAAGGTGATGGAAGGTCTCGACGCCGCGCAGGCCGCCGGCCTCGACATCAAGATCAATGCCGTCGCGCTGAAGGGTTTCAACGAGGCCGAGGCGCCAGAGATGATCCGCTGGGCGCATGGGCGCGGCATGGATCTCACCTTCATCGAGGTCATGCCGCTCGGCGAGATCGACGGCGCACGCGTCGATCAATATCTGCCGCTCACGCAATTGCGCGCGCAGCTGCTCGACCAGTTCACACTCACGGACTCCAGCTACCAGACCGGCGGTCCGGCGCGCTACGTCACCGTGAAGGAAACCGGCGGCCGTCTCGGCTTCATCACGCCGCTGACGCATAATTTCTGCGAAGGCTGCAATCGCGTGCGCGTCACCTGCACGGGCACGCTCTACATGTGCCTCGGCCAGGAAGACGCCGCCGACCTGCGCGCGCCGCTGCGGGCGTCGGAGTCGAACGAGCCGCTGTTCAAGGCGATGGAAGAGGCGATCGCGCGCAAGCCGAAGGGCCACGACTTCGTCATCGATCGCACGACGCGCAACCCGGCCGTCGGCCGCCACATGAGCGTGACGGGCGGCTAACGCACCTTGACCTCCCAGAGCGCGATCAACCGGCGCGGCATGCTCGCGATGACCGGGGCGACGGCCGGCTTCGCCATCAACGATGCGATGATGAAGCTGCTCGTCGCCGATCTGCCGGTGTCGCAGATCATGGTGCTGCGCGGGCTGATCGTCGCGGCGCTGGCGCTGGTCTGGCTGGCGCGCGAGGGGCGCCTGTCGTCGCTGTCCGACATCACGCGTGGCACGGTGCTGGTGCGCGCGGCGCTCGAGGCCGCAGTCGTGCTCGTCTACATGCAGGCTTTGCGCGCCATTCCGCTCGGCCTCGCCACCGCGATCCTGCAGGCGACGCCGCTGATGATCACCGCCGCGGCGGCGATCTGGGGCCGCGAGACAGTGGGCTTCGCGCGCTGGGCGGCCGTCGTCGTCGGTTTCGCTGGCGTCCTGCTGATCGTCCAGCCCGACGCACATGGCATCAGCCCGGCGATGCTGCTTGCCGTCATCACCGCAATTTTCGTGGGCGCGCGCGACCTGTCGAACCGCGCGGTGCCGGCGCATGTGCCGCTTTTCCTCATCGTCTTTGCGGCGTCGCTGGCCAATGTGCTGGGCGGCGGCGCGATGGCGTTTGCGGAATCGACGCCATGGCTCTGGCCGACGCTGCACCAGAGCGCGCTCATTCTTGGCGCCGCCAGCTTCGTGCTGGCGTCGACGGCGCTCATCACCTTCTCGTTCCGGGGCACGGAAGTCTCTGCCGTGTCGCCGTTTCGTTATGTCGGCGTGCCGGTTGCGCTTTTGATCGGGCTCGTGGTTTGGGGCGATGCGCCTAATTTCTGGGCAGGTGTCGGCATTGCGCTTGTGGTCGCGGCTGGCATTTTCGCGATGCGCGACGAAGCGATGCGAGCAAAGTCTCGCTAAAGTATGATTGACCACTGCTGGCGGTCAGGTTTTCCCGATGCTAGTTCTGATCTGAACGGAACCGCTCGCCGACTGGCGAGACGGCTCTCCCAAGGAGGAAATTGCATGTCCGGCATGCTGGCGCTCAGCCGCATGATCGACGCTGTCACGGAACGACTCGGCAAGGCGATGGGATGGTTCATCCTTGCTGCGGTCATCGTCTCGTCGGTCAACGCACTCGTTCGTTTCTCGATCAACCGCAGTTCGAATTCGTGGCTCGAATTGCAATGGTATCTGTTCGGCGCCGTCGTGCTGCTCGGCGCGGCCTATACGTTCCGGGCGAACGAGCACATCCGGATCGACATCGTCTCGTCGCGTTTGTCCAAGCGCACGCGCGACTGGATCGACATCGTCGGCCACCTGCTTTTCCTGATGCCGCTCTGCCTCATCGTGATGTGGCTCGGCTGGCCGTTCTTCCTGCGCTCCTTCGCGCAGGGCGAAGTGTCGTCGAGCGCCGGCGGCCTCATCGTCTGGCCGGCCAAACTCCTTGTGCCTCTCGGCTTCACCATCCTGTTCGCGCAGGCCATCTCCGAACTGATCAAGCGCATCGCTGTCATGCAGGGGCTCATCGAAGATCCGCACACGGCGGGCGCAGGCGCCCACGGCGCCCCCGCGGTCGAATAAGAACAGGAATCGCTCCCATGACCGCTTTCATTGCGCAGAACATGGCTCCGATCATGTTCGTGTCGCTCGTCGTCTTTCTGCTGATCGGCTATCCGGTCGCCTTTTCGCTCGCGGCCTGCGGCCTCGTGTTCTTCTTCGTCGGCGTCGAACTCGCGCCGCTGTCGGCGGGCTCGATCAACCTGTCGTGGTCGCTGCTCACCGCCCTGCCCGAACGCATCTTCGGGGTGATGAACAACGAGACGCTGTTGGCGATTCCATTCTTCACCTTCATGGGGCTCATTCTCGAACGCTCCGGCATGGCGGAAGACCTGCTCGACACGATCGGTCAATTATTCGGCCCCGTGCGCGGCGGCCTCGCCTATGCGGTGATCTTCGTCGGCGCGCTGCTCGCAGCGACAACCGGCGTCGTCGCGGCATCGGTCATCTCGATGGGCCTCATCTCGCTGCCGATCATGCTGCGCTACGGCTACGACCGCCGACTTGCGGCTGGCGTCATCGCGGCGTCGGGCACGCTGGCGCAGATCATCCCGCCCTCGCTCGTGCTCATCGTCATGGCCGACCAGCTCGGCCGCTCGGTCGGCGACATGTACAAGGGCGCGTTCATTCCGGGCCTGACGCTGTCTGCGCTCTACGCCGGCTATGTGTTCCTCGTCACGATGCTGAAGCCAGAAATGGCCCCTGCCCTGCCGCTGGAAGCGCGCTCGATTCCCGAAGACCCGGCGTTGGACCCGCGCCAGAAATGGCTCACCGGCTTTGCGCTGCTGTTCGTCGGCGTGCCGCTGTTCTATCTCATCATCACCTTCTCGGAATGGATCGGCGGCCTCGCCGGATTCCCCTTCGAGGTGCCCGACATGGCGCAGTGGATCGGCGCCGTCGTCGCCTCGCTGCTGGTGTTCGGTCGCCGGCTGATCGGCTCCGGCAAGCGCGATGACGTGCCGCGCTGGAACACGTTCGCAATGATCGGCATCGCGGCTGTCGGCACGGCGCTGTTGAGCAACTGGCTCGATGCGCGCTTCCCCGACATGCCGACCGACAACGTGCTGATCTGGAGCGCCTTCATCGCGACGGGCGTGCTCTATGTCTTCGCGATGTTCAACCGGAAGAGCAATCTCGGCCTGATGTCGCGCATGACCGAACAGGTCGTCATCGTGCTGGTGCCGCCGCTGGCGCTGATCTTCCTGGTGCTCGGCACCATCTTCGTCGGCATCGCCACGCCGACGGAAGCCGGGGCCATGGGTGCGGCGGGCGGCATCCTGCTGGCGCTCGCCAAGCAGCGGCTGAGCCTGTCGCTGCTGAAACAGGCGATGGACACGACGGCGAAACTCTCGTGCTTCGTGGTGTTCATCCTGATCGGCGCGCGCGTGTTTTCGCTGACCTTCTACGGCGTCAACGGTCACACGTGGGTCGAGCATCTGCTGACGTCGCTGCCTGGCGGCCAGGTCGGCTTCCTGATCATCGTCAACCTGTTCGTCTTCGTCCTGGCGTTCTTCCTGGACTTCTTCGAACTGGCTTTCATCGTCATCCCGCTGCTCGGGCCGGCGGCCGAAAAGCTCGGCATCGATCTCATCTGGTTCGGCGTCATCCTCGGCGTGAACATGCAGACGAGCTTCATGCATCCGCCGTTCGGCTTCGCGCTCTTCTACCTGCGCTCGGTGGCGCCCAAGAACCCGTTCAGGGACCGCCTCACGGGCAAGATGATGGACCCGGTCACGACCGGCCAGATCTACATGGGCGCGATCCCCTTCGTGGTGATCCAGTGCATCATGGTGGCGCTGGTAATCCTCATCCCGTCGATGGTGATGGTCTACAAGACCGGCGAGATCAAACTCGACGCGACGCAGGTGCAGGAACAGTTCAACAGCATCCAGCTGCCACCAGCCAACGACGCCCCGCCGGAGTTGAAGTTCTAGGTGAACGTGATGTCCGGGAGGGCCGAACGGCCCTCCGTCATTGCGAGCGGAGCGAAGCATTCCAGCTCGCGGGCGCCGGTGTATGTGCTTGGATCGACGTGACGGCGTAGACGCGTCGGCGACTTCTGGATTGCTTCGCTGCGCTCGCAATGACGGCCTTGGGCGCCCTGCACTCTTTCCACCGTCATTACGAGCGGAGCGAAGCAATCCAGCTCACGGGCGCCGGTGCATGTGCTGGGATCGACGTGACGGCGTAGACGCGTGCTGCGGCTTCTGGATTGCTTCGCTGCGCTCGCAATGACGGCCTTGGGCGCCCAGCAATCCATCCACCGTCATTGCGAGCGGAGCGAAGCAATCCAGCTCACGCGCGCCGGTGCATGTGCTGGGATCGACATGACGGCGTAGACGCGTCGGCGACTTCTGGATTGCTTTGCTGAGCTCGCAATGACGGACTTGGGCGCCCT
>JAQGKM010000390.1 GCA_028290125.1 Hyphomicrobiales bacterium
CCCTATGACGATTTAGCAAACCGTTGCCTTAAGCCTCTCGGCCACATCTCCGCGCGCCCGGCTTTGGGCCGGGCGGGTTTTCATATGCCCGAGCGGTGGCGCGTTTGCAAGCGTTGTCGGCGGTTGCGGCCGCGCTCTCAGGCCGGGACGGCGGCGATGAAGTCGCAGATGCGCGCGATGCTGGGCGCATCGAGCAGCAGGGGCGCGTGGCCTTGTCCGGGCACGATCAGCGATTGCGCACCCTTGTGGCGCCGGAGCATCTCGGCCAGCGTCGCCTCCGACAGCAGATCCGAGTTTTCGCCGCGAATCACCAGCAGCGGCAGATGGCCAAGCGCTTCGAACTGCGGCCACAGGTCGGGCAGCGGCGCCTCAAGGTCCATGCCCTCCAGAACCTTCATCAGCATGGGGTCGTAGCGCGAGACGATCTGGCCGTCCTTTTCCTGCAAGGTCAGGCGCGCGTAGTCCAGCCAGTTGGCGTCGCTGAGCGCCGTGAAGTGGGCGCCCGACACCTGCTTGAACATGGCCACCGCATCGGCCCAGGATTTCGGGGCCGGCAGCTTGCCTACATAACCGCGAATGCGCGCGAGGCCACGCGGCTCCAGCACCGGGCCGATGTCGTTCATCACCACGGCGCGCAGCAGGGTCGGACGGAACGCCGCCAGCAGCATGCAGTGTATGCCGCCGCGCGAGGTGCCGACGAAGATCGCTTCGGGAATTTCCACGGCGGCGAGGAGCGACTGGATGTCGGCGCTCTCGACGCCAAGGTCGTAATGCTTCCAGTCCGGATCGCGTTCGGACAATCCCCGCCCGCGGTAATCGATGGCGACGACGCGGCGCGGGGCGCCGGCCTGTCCGCCCGCGATGGCGCGCGCGAGCTTGTCGAAATCCTCCGCCGTGCGCGCAAGGCCCGGCAGGCAGACGACCGGCAAGGCCGCGCTGTCGCGCGGACCGTAGTCGCGCAGATGGAGTTTCAGCCCGTCGGGGCCGGAGATGAAACGGGATTGAACGTCTGTCATGCGCGCCAGATTAAACCGGCGCGCGCGGGCGTCAAAGTTTCGCTTCCGCGCCACGCAAATCGGTGCGGATGGCGAAGGGCCGCGCATCACCGAAGCGCAGGCGATAGATCTCCAGGTTCTCGGTCACGCGCTGTACGTAGTTGCGGGTCTCGGTGAAGGGAATGCGTTCGACCCAGTCGACCGGATCGACAGCGGGATCGCGTGGATCGCCATAGGCTTCGATCCATTCCTTCACGCGACGCGGGCCCGCGTTATAGGCCGCGAACGTCATGATGTAGGAGCCGCGGAAGTCGCTGATGAGCTGGCCGAGATGCGCCGCGCCGAGCAGCGCGTTGAAGGCCGGGTCCTCGATCAGCCGCGCCTTGTCGAAGGCGACGCCGATCTGCTGCGCGGTGCGCTTGGCGGTCGCGTCGATCATCTGCATCAGGCCCTTGGCGCCCGCTGTCGACAGGGCGCGCGGCGCAAAGGCGCTTTCCTGGCGGGCGATGGCGTACACCACCGCCATCGGCGCGGAATTGAGCGCGGGTTCGAAGGCCGGGATGCCGAAGGTCGGGTAGGCGGCCTCATCCAGCGTATGGCCGCGCTGGATCGCGGTCTTGCCGATCGCCAGCGTGACGCGCGCATCGCCCGCGCGCGCCGCGACATCTGCCAGCGCCGCAATCTGCGCCTCGTCCTTCATGTTCTTCACGGATTCGGTCGCGAGCGTCGCCGCGAGTTCGGTTTCGCCCAGCGCAATCAGCATTTCGGCGACGCGCGTCGCGGCGTTGCGGGCGTCGCCCTTGGCGATGTCGCGCGGCTTGCGCAGGTCGGCGAGCGTCTCGCCGAGCCGCGCCTTGGCGAGTTGTCCGTAGTAGACGGTCGGATCCTTCGCGGCAGCCTGGTAGTAGCCGCGCGCCTTGTCGCGATTGCCGCCGGCCTCCGCCGCGCGGCCCTGCCAATAGGAGGTGCGGGCGCGCGAAATCGGCGTTTCGGCGCGCGCCGCCGCCAGATCGAAATGCGGCGTGGCGCGGGACGGATCGTTGAGGAACCGCAGCGCGATCCAGCCGGCATGGAATTCAGCTTCGATAAACTGCTCGCGGCCCGAGGCGCTGTGCTCGGCGCAGAGCTTGTAGGCGTCTTCCGGGCGTTTCGCGTCGAGCAGTTTTCGCGCGAGCACGCGGCGCTCGGTCCACCATTCGTCTGGATCGACGAGCGCCGCGCGATCACGCGGGGCTTCCGCCATCACCTTCAGGGCCGCGTCGAGATCGCCGGTGCGGCGCAGCTTCTGCGCCTTGGACAACAGGTAGAGCGGATCCTTCTGCAGCGCCGGAGAGACGGCCGCCATCAGCTTGTCGGAGGCGCCCTCGGCGATGACCGACAGCCGCGCCTTGATCAGGGCGCCGACCTCGTCGCCGGCCTTGGCGGCTGCGCGTAAAGCAGCAGGCTTGCCCGGATAGGCAAAGCGGATCGCGCGCGCTGTGTGGTCTGCCGCGGTCAGCCAGTCGTTGAACTCCTTCTGGACCTGGCCTTCGAGCCAGACAGACATGTCCTCGTTGCGCCAGATGGCGGCGACGCGGGCGCGCGCGTCCTTCTCCTTGCCGGCGGCCAATTCGGCGCGGGCGAGCGCGAGCCGACCGGCGGCGCTTTGCGGCTGGCGCGCCGCGAACCATGCGGCCGCAAGCTGCGGGCGGTTCTTCTCCATGAACAGGATGTCTTCGGCGCGACGCTCCAGCATCGCCTTGGCGGCCCAGTCGGGCTGCGCGGCGAGGAAGGCCGACAGACGCTGGAAGGTCACGGTGCGCGGCTCCTTCTGGAGCGCCACCCAGGCGAGCGTCGCGCGCGCAGTCGGGTCGGTGATGCGCGCGGTTTCCTCGTCGCCCTTGGCGACGTCGCCAGCCTGATAGGCGGCGAGCGCCTCGCGCAGTCCCGGAATGTCGACATTGACCGGATCGGGCGACCGCAGGACGGGGTTCTTCGCTTCGTCGGGCGTGAGCGGCGCGTAAGCGGCCACCGATGCGCCGGTCTTGGGAGAGGCCTCGCGAATGGCGTCGAGCGCGGCGCCTCCACTCGGCGAGGGGCTGAGCACGGGCGCGACTGGCGGCGCAACGGCGCCCGACGGCGCGACGGGCGGCTCGGGCGGCGGCGTATGGCCGTCACGGCTGATAAATCCGAAAGTGGCGAGCGCCACGACGCTGGCGCCTGCCATCAGACGGAGAGCATTGCGGGACAATGTCATCCTGATCCTGTTGCGGGAGGCTAGTAGTCGGACGAGACCCTGCGCCTGCATGGTTTACGAAAGGTAAACTCGTTGCCGGCGTCGTTTTCTGTCCTTCATGCAGCCTTGCAAATGCGGCATGGGTTAGGCGCGGATGCGCGCGGCGAGCTCGGCGCTCGCATGGTACGCCTGCGCGCCCTGCCATTTTGCGATGGCGATATCAAAACTCGGCTGCGCCATCATGCGCTCGATCCAGCCGGACAGGGCGGGCGTCTGCGCCCAGAGCGCGTCCATGCCGAGAACGGCGGCGCGATGGAGGTAGGGCAGGGCGGCGCAATCAGCGAGCCCGATCGCCGCACCAGACAGAAACGCGCTGCGCGCGAGCGCATCCTCGGCGTCGCCACAAAATGTCCTGTAGGCGTCGATGGCGGCAGCGACCTCGGGCGCGTCGAAACCCTGCTCGATCAGGCGTTGCTGGCGCGCGCGCTTGTCGGGATCGGGCGTGCGGGCGAGCAGCATCTCGACAGCGCCGGCGTCGTCGCGCAGTGCGGCGAGCTTGACGCTGGAGCTGAGAATCGAGCAGGCCTCGTGCAGATCGTCGACGCGGCGCAACCACAGGCGCAGGCGCGCGCGGCCTGCGGGATCTGTGGGCATCAGCTGCGGTTGCGGCCAGGTCTCGTCGACGTATTCCAGAATGATGCTCGACTCGCCGATGGCCGCCCCGTCGTGGACCAGCGTCGGGACCACGCCCGCGGGATTGAGCGCGAGGTAATCGGCGCTCTTCTGTTCGAAGCGCCGGAGATCGAGGAGGCGGCTTTCGAACGCCAGCCCTTTCTCGGCCAGCGCCAGCCGAACCTTTGCGGAGGCGGTCGATGTGCCGCCGTGATAGAGGACCAGCATGCCGTCTCCTTCGCCCGGTGTCGCCGGCCCAGCCTAGCCGGCTGCAGCCGCAAGGGCCAGTTCGCGACGAAAAGCGACATCCTGCGACGACGTTGCGGCCGTGCCCCTTTCCTCACTCCCCGCCAGAGGCTATCTGTGTGGCCGGCCTCCGGGCCGCGAGAGACCGCGCCCGCGTGGCGCGACGATGCGAGGATCGAGGACAATGCCGCAGGCCGCCCGCTTCAAGGGTTCGATGACCGCTCTGGTGACGCCTTTCCGCGACGGCCGGCTGGACGAGGACGCGTTTCGCGCGCTCGTCAACTGGCAGGTGGAGGAGGGGACGCAGGGCCTCATTCCGGTCGGCACCACGGGCGAGAGCCCGACGCTGTCGCATGCCGAGCATCACCGCGTCGTCGAATTGTGCGTGCAGGAGGCCAAGGGCCGGGCGGTCGTGATCGCCGGCGCGGGCTCCAACAACACGTCCGAGGCCATCGACCTCGCGCGCCATGCCGAGAAGACCGGCGCCGACGCGGTGCTCGTCGTCACGCCCTATTACAACAAGCCGACGCAGGAGGGCATGTACCTCCACTTCAAGGCGATCAACGACGCGATCGGCATTCCGATCATCATCTACAACATTCCGCCGCGCTCGGTGGTCGATCTCTCGGTCGACACGATGAAGCGGTTGTTCGAGCTGACGAACATCGCGGGCGTGAAGGACGCGACCGGCAACCTCGCGCGCGTCTCGCAGCAACGTCATGTGCTCGGCCGCGATTTCATCCAGCTGTCGGGCGAGGACATGACGGCGCTGGCGTTCAACGCCGCAGGCGGCGTCGGCTGCATTTCCGTCGTGTCGAATGTTGCGCCCAAGCTCTGCGCGCAGATGCAGGCGGCGACGCTGGCGGGCGATTACGCGAAGGCGCTCGACATCCAGGATCGCCTCGTGCCGCTGCATGAAGCCATCTTCAAGGAGCCGGGCGTGGCGGGCGCCAAATACGGCCTGTCGCTACTCGGCAAGGTGCGCGACGAAGTACGCCTGCCGCTGATCCCCGTGACCGAGCCGACGCGCGCCGTCATCCGCGCCGCCATGATCCACGCTGGCGTGATCGGCGGCTGAGGGCTTCGAGCCCGGAGAGAGATATTTTGGCCCCGAAAACCCAGCCGGATTTCAAGATTGCCGCCGACAACCGGCGCGCCCGATATGACTTCGAGATTGGCGAGACGCTCGAGGCCGGCATCATGCTGACCGGCACCGAGGTGAAGTCGCTGCGCGCCGGCAAGGCGACGATCGCGGAGAGCTATGTCGGCGTGGACCGCGCGGGCGAGCTCTACCTGTTCAATGCGAACATTCCCGAATATCTGCAGGCCAACCGCTTCAACCACGAGCCGAGGCGCCCGCGCAAACTGCTGGTGAAATCCCGCGAAGTCGTGCGTTTCGCGCAAGGGGTCGAGCGCAAGGGCATGACGATCGTGCCGCTGAAGATCTACTTCAACGAGAAAGGCCGCGCGAAGATCGAGATCGCGCTGGGCCGCGGCAAGAACGCAGCCGACAAGCGCCAGACGGAAAAGGACCGCGACTGGAATCGCGAGAAGACCCGGTTGCTGCGCGGCGACAAGATCTGAGGATTCAACCCTTAGGATACTTTCGCGAAACCTCCCGCCGTCATTGCGAGCGCAGCGAAGCAATCCAGTGGCCACGGATGAAATGCCTGCGGTCTCAACGTTGCGCAAACGATCGTAAACGCGTGCCTGGATTGCTTCGCTCCGCTCGCAATGTCGAAACTGATGTTTCGCAAAGGTCTGCTAAGGGAGAAGGCTTTCGCCCATCTCATCCTTAACGGCCGAAAACACATTCCGAAACATCTCGCGCGTCAGCACGCCCGTGTTCGTGTTGTAGCGCGAGCAATGGTAGCTGTCGTAGAGCGCCATGCGCCCC
>JAQGKM010000401.1 GCA_028290125.1 Hyphomicrobiales bacterium
ACTGGCTGGACTACGCGCGCCTGACCTTGCAGGAAAAGGACGGCCAGATCGTCTCGCGCTACGACCCCATGCTGATGAAGGTTCTGGAGGGCATGGACCTCGAGGCGCCGCTGCCCGACCTCTGGCCGCAGTTCGAAGCGCTTGGCCATCTACCGCTGCTGGTGATTCGCGGCGAAAACTCGGATCTGCTGTCGGAAGCGACGCTGGCCAAGATGCTCCGGCGCCACAAGGGTGCGCAATCGCTGATCGTGCCCGGACAGGGCCACGCGCCCCTGCTGCTCGATGCGCCCAGCATCGCGCGCATCTGCGACTTCATCGCCGCCGTCCCGGCGTGAGAGCGCAGCCGCAACCGCCGACAACGCTTGCAAACGCGCCCCCGCTCGGGCATATGAAAACCCGCCCGGCCCAAAGCCGGGCGCGCGGAGATGTGGCCGAGAGGCTTAAGGCAACGGTTTGCTAAATCGTCATAGGGGAAACCCTATCGTGGGTTCGAATCCCACCGTCTCCGCCAGCTGCTCACCCACGATGATCGAATACGCTGGCGTCAGCCGTCAGCCCTCGTCTTGTGACCCAAGCCCCAATACCAACGGTTCCGTCTCGTCGTTCAGGCCCACGCCTGTTCGGCCTGTCTGAAACGCAGCGGCGAGCAGGCGCGCGACCTTGTCGGCGGCCATGTCGGGCGGCAGTCCTTCCGGACGGATGTTGGAGACACAATTGCGATCGGCGTCGGTCATCGCGCCGGCCTTGATCAGGCTCAGATAGGCGCCGAGACTGTCGGGCGAGGACAGGCCCGGCCGTTCACCGATCAGCACCAGCACGGCGCGTGCGCCCAGCAGCGCCGCGATCTCGTCGCCGAGTGCGACGCGCGCCTCTCTTGCGATGACGAGCGGCGCGAGGCGCCAGCCGCAGGTCGCGACATGCGGCAGGAACGCGTCGAGAAACGGGATGGCCTGCCGATGAACCGCTGCGGCCGACAGGCCGTCAGCCACCACCACGACGAGATCGGGCGCTCCGGCGTCCACCAGCGCGAGATGCGCGCGGCTGTCCGCGTCGAGGCGCCGGCCGAGATCGGGACGGCGCAGATAGATCTCGCGCGACGCGGCGGCGCTCTGCGCCATCAGACTCGGAACTCCACGCGCCTTCAACCAGTCCAGCAGGGATTCTGCATCGAGCGGCAGGTGCACGGCGTCGCGCGCAAGCGCATGATCCGTCTGCAGCGCAAGCACTTCGCGCAACGGCAGGCTTGAGCCCGTACGTCCGAGCACGATCCTGGCTGACGTCATGCTGCGCAATGTGCGGCGCTGCGGGACGTCGCTCATCAGAGGCGCTCCGCAAACCCGAGGAGCGGATGTCCGGCGCTGTCGGCCAGACGGCCCTGCTCGTCCGTGATATTCACCTGCCGCAGCCAAAGCTCGAATTCCGGCGCGCGTGAGAGCCCCAGCAGATCGCGGATGTAGAGCGCGTCGTGGAATGACGTCGACTGATAGTTCAGCATGATGTCGTCGCCGCCCGGCACGCCCATGATGAAGTTCACGCCCGCCGTTCCCAGCAGCGTGAGAAGCGTGTCGAGATCATCCTGATCGGCTTCGGCGTGGTTGGTGTAGCAGATGTCGCAACCCATCGGCAGGCCGAGCAGCTTTCCGCAAAAATGGTCTTCGAGGCCGGCGCGAATGATCTGCTTTCCATCGAAGAGATATTCCGGTCCGATGAAGCCCACGACGGTGTTCACCAGCAGCGGATCGAACGCCCGGCACACGGCGTAGGCGCGCGCCTCGCACGTCTGCTGGTCGAGACCATGATGCGCATTGGCCGACAGCGCGGAGCCCTGGCCGGTTTCAAAATACATCACATTGTCGCCGACCGTGCCGCGTCCGAGTCCGAGCGCCGCATCCCGCGCTTCCGCCAATATGGCGAGATCGACGCCGAAGGAGCGGTTCGCCATTTCGGTGCCGGCGACCGACTGAAAGACGAGATCGACCGGCGCGCCGCGCCTGATCAGTTCGAGCGTGCTCGTGACATGCGTGAGGACGCAGGACTGTGTGGGAATCTCGAACCGTCCGATGAGGTCATCGAGCAGCCGCAGCAGATTGCCGATCTTCGGGAGATTGTCCGACGCGGGATTGACGCCGATGACCGCATCGCCCGCCCCGCAGAGCAGACCGTCGAGCGCCGAGGCCGCGACGCCCGCCGCATCATCGGTGGGATGATTGGGCTGCAGCCGGACGGCCATCGTTCCGGGAAGTCCGATCGTGTTGCGAAAGCGCGTCACGACACGGATCTTGCGCGCGACCGCGATTAGATCCTGATTGCGCATCAGCTTCGAGACGGCGGCGGCCATTTCGGGCGTCACACCGCGGGCGATGGACTGAAGTTGCGCGCCCGTCGTTTGTGTCGCTAGCAACCAGTCGCGAAAACCGCCCACGGTCAGATGCGAGATCTGACTGAAGGCCGACCGGTCGTGGGTGTCGATGATCAGGCGGGTGACCTCGTCCTCCTCGTAAGGGACGAGCGCTTCCGAAAGAAATGCCGCGAGCGGCGTATCCGCCAGCGCCATGCGGGCCGCCACGCGCTCTGTCGCGCTTTCGGCGCCTACCCCGGCGAGCATGTCGCCGGAGCGCGGCGGACTGGCCTTGGCCATCAGGTCGGCAAGGTCGCGAAAGACCCATTGCTGACCTCCGGCAAGATGTCGGTACACGGCGTGAGGCTCCCCGGACGACCTGAAGCGCAAAACTATCGTCTTCCAGCACCGCTCGCGAGCGCAATCATCGAGCGCCTTCATCAGCACGACGTCGTGCAGCCTGATCTGCCCGAACGGCATGCCGGCAAATGCCGCCATGCGAACCGATATCCGCATGCGAGAGCTTAATGTGAGCGAAAAGACATTTTTCTTTAATGACTTAGGTCAATGGTCTAGCCAAAGCTCTTGTGGGATTGCGCATGTTCCAGCTACTGACGTGTCTGGCTGTCGATCACGACTACCGTGTCCTCGGGCTTGCCGTGCTCATTTGCATTGTCGGTGCGTGGGTGTCCTTGCGCCTGTTCCAGAATGCCATCGATGATGAGCCGAACCGGCTGCCGTGGTTGTTCCTGGCGGGCGCGGCCGCAGGTTCGACAGTCTGGGCGACGCACTTCCTCAGCATGCTGGCCTATAGCCCGAGCGCCTCGCTCGGCTATGAGCCCGAGACGACGTTTCTCTCATGGATCGTCGCCGTGGCGGCGTGTTGCACTGGACTTTTCATCGCACTGTTCCGGCGCATGCCCGGCGCCCCGGAGGCTGGAGGCGCCTTCATCGGCCTCGGCATCGGCGCCATGCATTACCTTGGCATGTCCGCGCTCCGCGGCGCCGACACCGTGATATGGGATCCGCAATCCGGCCTCATGGCGCTCGGCCTGAGCGCGATCGCAAGCGCGCTTTCGCTCAGCCTCGCTTCGCGGTCCCGTCATGAATGGGCGCCGGGCATTTCCGTCGCGGCCTTCGTGTCTGCTGTCTGTGGCCTGCACTTCATCGCCATGACATCGGTCGAAATAGACGCTGCATCTGGCGTCCACGGACACGCACCCGCAACCAACAGCAACATCATCGCGGCGGGCGTTTTCGTCGCAACGCTGATGATCATCGGCGCCGGCGCAGCCGCCCGTCTCATCGTCCTTGCGGAAAGTGCGCTGGCGCGCAAGCGCGTCCTCGCTCTCGCGGACGCGGCCATCGAGGGAATTCTCATCTGGGAAGCCGGCCGCATCGTCGCGGTCAACCGCAGCTTCGAAATGATGTCGGGTTATGATCTGAAATCGCTGTCCGGCATGTCGATCTTTCCCGATCTGATCGCCGAGACCTCGCTCGACGGAGGCGCAAGCGCGCCGGCGCAAGTCGCGCTGAACACGATCGACGGATGCTGGATTCCCGTGGAGCTCACCTCGAGCGTCGCGGACGATGGCCAGATCATCTATGCCATGCGCGATCTGCGCGCGCGGATCGCATCGCTCGAGCGCATCGATTATCTCGCCCACTTCGACACGTTGACGAACTTGCCGAACCGACAAACGTCCATCGACCACCTCGAACGCGCCTTGCTGGCTGCAGGACCGTCCGACAAGGCCGCCGTGATCGCGATGGATCTCGATCATTTCAAGCAGGTCAACGATCTGTTCGGACACGCCGCCGGCGACCAGGTTCTCGTGCAGGTCACGAAGGCCATGCGCGCGGTCCTGCAGGATGGCGAATATCTCGCGCGCACCGGCGGCGACAAGTTCGTGGCGATTCTCACCAACGGCGATCAGCCTCAGTCCGCACGCGATTTCTGCGAGCGCATGATCGCCGCGGTGACGAAGCCCGTCGCACTGCTCAGCGGAGCGGTCGATATCGGCATCAGCATCGGCGTTGCGATCTATCCTCTCGACGGACAGGCGTCCTCCGAACTGATGGCGAACGCCGAATTCGCCGTCTATCGAGCGAAGAAGATTCCGGAATCGTCCGTCTGCTACTTCGTGCCCGAGATGGATGAAAGCATGAAGCTGCGGCGCGCGCTTGCGCATGACCTGCGCGACGCATCGACCCGCAACGAACTGGAATTATATTATCAGGTGCAAACGTCGATCCTGGATTCGAAGATCGTCGGCTACGAAGCCCTGCTGCGCTGGAATCATCCGCGCCTCGGACTCGTGTCGCCGGACGATTTCATTCCCATCGCAGAAGAGAGCGGGCTGATCACGGCCATCGGCACCTGGGTTCTTGAGCGCGCCTGCGAAGACGCCGCGAACTGGCCGATTCCCTACCGCGTCGCCGTCAATGTGTCGGGCGTGCAGATCAGCACCGGCGACTTGCCGGCAACGGTCCTGCGCATTCTCATGCGCACCGGCCTGCCGGCCTCGCGCCTCGAACTCGAGATCACCGAAACCGTGCTGATCGCCAACACCGAGCGCACGCTGTTGATCCTGCGACAGCTGAGGGCGCTGGGCGTGTCCATTGCTATGGACGACTTCGGTACCGGCTATTCGTCGCTTTCGTCGCTGGAGGCCTTCCCCTTCGATAAGATCAAGATCGACCGTTCCTTCATCAAGCGGCTGTCCACGCAGCCGCAATCGCGTTCGATCGTGCGCGCGATCCTGGCGCTTGGCCGCGGTCTTGAAATTCCGGTTCTGGCCGAGGGCATCGAGATCATGGGCGACCTCATGTTCCTGCGCGACGAAGGCTGCGACGAGGCTCAGGGCTATCTGCTGGGACGCCCGCTGCCGCTCGCCATGATCGAGGAACTGTCCGGCGAGGCCGTCGCCCAGAAGGCGTGCGCGTAGTCGAAAGCAGCAGCGAACTGTTCAGCTTTGACCAAAATAACTGTTCATTGTCATTCCTCTATTCATCTTCAAGCATTCCGCTTTCTGGTCTGTAGAAAGGAATAGTCTAAACTGCCGGATCACATTCCTGAACCTGAACAGCAAGAGGCGCTGGATGGAAACGGCGGTTACCTGGATTAATCACTGGGCCAAGAAGAAGCCGGGAAAAACGGCCCTCGTCCTCAACGGCAGTCCCTACGCCTACGAATATCTGGCCATGGTGATCGAGGCGACGCGGAAATTCCTCGAGCAGAAACTCCCCGACCTCACCTCCACGCCCGATAACCGCGCGACGGCGATCATCGCCATCGAGCCCCTGCTCGACGCCTGGGTGAGTGTGCTGGCGGCGCGTTCGCTCGGCATGGACACGCTGTGCGTGGCTCGCGTGGAAAGCTTTCTGGTCGACCGTTTTGCGAATGTCGCCTGCATCGTCATCAACGAATCGATTGTCCGAACCCTGCGCCTCAGCGAAGGCTTCGCCCACAAGGACAAGATCCTGATTCTGCCGGACGCCATCTATCATCCGGCGGCGCTGCGCACGATCAAGCAGGTTCGCCCGCCTGTCGCAGAGCCTGGTGGTAACTTCCTCGCATCGTCCGGCACCACCGGGCAGCCCAAGCTCGTGCTGCTGCCCGCCTCCATCGAAGGCAAAATCGCCGACGTCTATGCGAAACACGGGCTGCTGAACGCCTCCAGCCGCTCGTTTCTGATGGATTACAATCTCGCGGCCTTCGGCGGTTACGTCTACGGCCTGTCGTCGTTCAAGCTCGGATCGACCATCATCGTCAATCAGGGACGCGATTTCCTGCCGACCTTCTATGCCGGCGAGTTTGACTACGTCACGCTGCGCCCATCGCACATCGACCGGCTCTACGACGGCGCCCGGCTGTTTCCGCCGGTGGCCATGCCCAAGCTGCGGCTGCACATCGGCGGCGGCTTCATCAACTACCGCAAGATCGAATGGGTGACGAAGAACATCACTCCCAACCTCTTTCACATCTACGGCGCGACGGAAAACAGCGCTTTCGCCAAGACGAAGATCACCTGCGCGGACGATCTGCTCTGGCATTCCATCTATCCGCACCGGCGTGTCGACATCGTCGACGAAAATGACGAACCGGTCCCCGATGGCGTCGAGGGGAAATTGCGCGTGCGCGACGAGGATTACACGGCGCACGAATATTTCAACGACCCCGAATCGACGGCGGCCCATTTCCACCATGGCTGTTTCTACACGGGCGACATGGCGGTGCGCCGCGCGGACGGGCGCGTGCGAATCCTCGGCCGCGTGTCGGACGTCCTGTTCATCAAGAGCGACCGCTTTGCCGTGGGTCCGATCGAAGAGAAAATCCAGGAGGTCGCCGGCTGCCTCGACGCCTGCGTCTTCGCGCGGCAGAACGCCAACACGCTTTCAGAAATCCTGATCGCGCTGGAAACCGAAGACACGCTGGAGGCGGCCAAGTCCGCTGAATTGAAAAAGATGTTCGCCATGGTGGACGCCGTGCACATCACGACGTTCCCGACCTTTCCGAAAACGGATGGCGGCAAGACGGACCGCTCCGCCCTGCGCAAACTGCTGTTCGAGAAACAGGACGCACTGGCCTGAGGGCAAAAAAAAAGCTCCGACCCGTGAGGGGCGGAGCTTCGGTAGAGAAGATCAGATCAATAGAAGCGGTAGTTCAGGCCAACGCGGCCGATCACGCCGGTGCTCTTCACGTTGCCAGCCTGCACGATGAAGCTGTTCGGATCGCTGAACGACGAGTCGTAGCTCTTCTTGCCGAGCTTGTAGTAGAGAGCTTCGGTCTTGACCGACCAGTTGTTGGTCAGGGCGTATTCCATACCGCCGCCGAGCGTCCAGCCGGTCTTCCACTTGTTGTTGCTGGCCGTCGTGGTGCCGAAATAGCCGGGGGTGTTGATCTCGTAGGTGAAGCTGTTCTTCAGCTTCGCGTAGGCGAGACCGCCGGTGACGTAGAACAGGGCCCGATCAGCCGCGAAGCCGAGACGACCGCGCACGGTGCCGAAGCTCTTCATGCTGCTGGAGCTCGACATCGTCGAGGTGCCGCCGCCCGAACCCGAGCCGAAGATTCCGTTCGAGAACGCTGTGCCGGTGCTGGACGCGCTGCCCTTGATGGCAGTGGCGGCAAGGTCCGCCTCGACGCCGAGGACGAGCGAGTTGAACTGCTTGTTGTAACCGATTTGCACGCCGCCGAGCGCGCCGCTGCTGTTCGTGTGCTGGCTGCCCGCAATGCTGCCGCCGCCCGAACCGGAGAAGAAGCCGTTCGAGCCCGAGCCCGAGCCGAAATGATTGTTCTTGGTGCTGTGCATGCCGTAGCCAGCCTGAACGCCGACGTAGGCGCCGGTCCAGGAGAACGGGACGCCCGCGAGGAGCGGCGCCGGCGACGTGCGCGCGGGAAGATCAGCCGCCATGGCGAACGTGGACGTCAGAGCAACAGCAGTTCCGAGTAGTACAGTACGAAGCATCAAGGCCCCCTCCGATTCAGATTTAATCCGAGGTCATAATACCGGTATCTTCGGGCTACGCATCGGCTAAGTCGCTGTTAGACCTTTGGATCGCCATTCGAATTGAATCAGTTGCAGGATTGCCACATTTTGGGCGCCGGCTAAATCCAGCGTATTGGCACGGCGTGCCTACGTTTCAGGCGCGCCAAGACCGTCTCGCAAGTAAAGAAAAAGCCCGCTTCTTTGCAGAAGCGGGCTCGAAACGTTGCGGCAACAGCCGACGTTACTGTGAAGCTCAGGCCTCGTCGACGACGGTGTTCGACAGGAGGCCGACGCCCGTGATCTCGACTTCCACCGTATCGCCCTTGAAGAGGTAGAGCGGAGGCGTGCGACGATCGCCAACGCCGCCCGGCGTGCCGGTGACGATCACGTCGCCGGTCTCGAGCGTCGTGTAGCTCGACACATAAGAGATGATGTCCTCGATCGAGAAAACCATGTGGGCGAGGCTGGCCTTCTGGACTTCCTTGCCGTTCACGCGGGTGACCAGCATGGTTTCCTTCCGGTCCTTGATCACGTCCGGCATGACGAGGAACGGGCCGAACGAGCCGCTCCGGTCGAAGTTCTTGCCCGGCGTGTACTGATGCGTGTGACGCTGGAAGTCGCGCATCGTGCCGTCGTTGTAGCAGGAGTAGCCGGCGATGTGGGACAGCGTGTCGGCGGGCGCAATGTGGCGGCCCGGCTTGCCGATGACGAGCGCGAGCTCGCCTTCATAGTCGAACTTCTCGGAGTTCTTCGCCTTCACGATCGGCGCGCCATGGCCGACCTGCGACGTGGTGGTGCGCAGGAACAGCACCGGGAACTCGGAATCCGAACGGCCCGTCTCCTTGATATGCTCGCTGTAGTTCAGGCCGACGCAGATGATCTTGCCGGGGTTCGGGATCAGCGGCAGCAGCGTGACGTCGGCGAGCGCGTATTCCGCGCCCTTCTGCGCCACCTTGCCGGAGGTGAATTCGTCCGAGCCGATGAAGTCCTTCAGCGACGGCAGGTTGGGACGGTCGGCGCCAAGATCCACGACCTTGTCGCCCACGACCATGCCGTAGGTCGCCTTGCCATTCTTGGTCTGGAAGCTTGCAAATTTCATGGTGCGCTCGTCCCTTGGAAATTGAAAACGGGGGTCGTTTTTTGATCTGTCCCCCATACTTCGAAACGGCGCCGCCGTAAAGGATTTGGGCCCCGTCCGCCCTGCCCTGCGCCCCTCAGGCGGGTTCGTAGCCCGGCTTCTTGTAGAGCGTGTCGGCCCTCTGCGCGATGTCGGGCGTGAACACCTTCTCCTTCCAGTCCGCCGGATCGAACTCCTCGACCGCCACCGAAATGGTGGCGTCCTTGCTGCCGAGGACGGCCGTCACGGCTTCGGCGAGCTTCGTCGCCAGTTCGGTCTTCTGCTGCTCGGTCTTGCCGGCATAAAGCTTGACGATGACGTGGGGCATTGGGACCTCGCGGGTTTGAAACGACGGTCTATTTGACCGCCATGATGTCCTTCAGGCGCGCGCCGATGCGCGGATCGGCGTTGTAGTCCTTTTCGAGCGTCTGCACGATCTTCTCGCCATCGCCGCCGGCGACGAAGTCGTAATCCGACTTGATCATGTCCTGCACGCTTTTGCGCGTGTCGGGATCGTTCAGCGCATCCGCCATCGCCTTGCGGAGCACCTCGACGGTTTCGTTCGGGGTCTTGGGCGGCAACACGAAGCTGTAATGCACGGCCATCGAGCCCACGACGCTGCGATAGGCGGCGAAGTCCGCGCTTTTCAGCGCGTCCGGCTTCAACTGCTCGATTGCCTCCACCATGGTGGGATATTCCGGCAATTGCGGATTGCGGCGGAACTTGCCGTCCGCCGTCAGCTCGCCACGCTGCAGGAAGGCGTCGTAGAGACCCTCGGCGCGGATCGACTCGCGGCGCGTCAGATAGGTGCTGTGGCTGGCGTTGGCGAGATTGGCCTCGTCACGCGACAAGGCGAGGATGGTTTCGGCCTGTCCGGGATATCCGGTCACGTACCGATAGTTGGCGCCCAGCATGTCGAGAAACAGCCGGTTGGCGGCATCTGTCGTCGAGCCGGTGCCGAGGCTCGCGAGCACCAGCGGCTTGGCGGGCTTCATCAGATCGGCCGCTGTCTTGAGGCCAAGATCCTTGCGGGCCAACAGCACCTGCGTGGCCGAAATCGCCCCGACCATGCGCAGCGACGCGGGCTCATATTGCACGCCCTCGATGCGCATCAGCCCGCTCGTCACCATGCCGAGCAGAACGCCGACCGTCAGTCCGTCGGGCTTGGCGACATTGTAGATGTAATTGGCGGCGATGACGCCGACCGCGCCGGGGCGGTTCTCGTAGACGATCGACGGCTTCCCGGGAATGTGTTTGGCGATGTGCGGACCGAACACCCGGCCCATCATGTCGGTCGGGCCGCTCGGCGTGCTGGCGATGACGAAGCGGATCGTCTTGCCCTCGAAGCTGGTCTGCGCGGAGGCAGGCGCGGCGAAAGCCAGCGCCGCGACGGCTGTTGCGGAGCAGATGGTCGCAAGATGAGATGCGTTCACGGCGTCCTCCTCAGACTCGTTCGATGATGGTGACGCCACGCTGGCGATCGGTGACGTAGATCAGTCCGCGCTCGTCGATGGTGACGTCGTTGGATTGCACGCGCGTGCAGCCGGGCGGCACGTCGGGCACGAAATGCGCGACTTCACGCAGGTTGCGCGGATTGGAAAAGTCGATGATGCGAACGCCATGCGCGAACCATGCGACCGGAATTTCCGTGCCGGTCACGATCTCGCACAATTGGTGACACGCGGTCGCGAGCGGCTGCGGCGCATCGTCGACGCCCTCGACCTGAAACGTGCCGACAACCGCAGGATTGGCAATATCGGTGACATCCACGGCGGAGAGAAACGCCGGCACGCCGTTGGGTGGACGATAGACGTCTTCATCGGCCACCAGCATGTACCGGCGGTCGCGGATCGGGAATGGGATCGGCAGCGCCGTATGGGTCGGGCAATGAAACGGCGGCGTCCAGTCGAGGCCGGAAATGCGCTTCGGTTTTGTGATGTCGGCGATGTCGAGACTGTGGAAACCGGCCTGCCAGTAGCTCGTGTAGAGCCGGTCGCCCATGCGCAGCGGATGATGGCAGCGATGCGCGGTCTTATCCCAATCCGGGACTTCGCCGCCTGCGAGCCATTGCCCCGGCATCCACCAGCGCGACACTTCCACCGGGTTCGCCGGATCCTGGATGTCGAGAATGATGACGATATGCGCGAGATACCCTTCCGCCGTGGACGACAGGTAAAGGTATCGGTCGTCGAGATCGAAGCGGTGAACGCCCTGCCCTTCGGTCTTCCAGCGGCTCAGGAGTTTCGGGTTCGCGCGATCCGCCACGTCGTAGATGCACACGCCGCCACGAAACTCCGGCGGCGGCTCGTTGGGATCATTGAAGTTGAGTTCCTGGTTGACGACCATCAGGTCGCCGCGCACCCGCACCTTGTGCGAATGGGTGCCGGGCTCCATCCGCAGTTCGGAAAGCACCTGCGAATTTTGCGGATCGCGCACGTCGACGATGGTCGTCCCGAACGGCGCGCGCATGTGGCCGACATAGGCGAACCCGTTCTGGACGATGATCTGGCCGCCGCCGGCGCAATTGATATAGCCGACCTGCTTCAGCCCCGACGCCTGCGCCATGAAGTCCCTCCCGTGCGGATCCTTTCAAGGATCGTCCACCGCACGGTTGACCATTTCTGCCATTAGGGATAGCCGCCAAATCGTGACCCCGATATAAGCTGTCGTTATGGCCATCGAACCCGACACACGCGACATCAGCCGCAAGCTGCGGCTCCGCGACCTCGGCGTCGTCTTCGCGGTCGCCGAAAGCGGCAGCATGGCGAAAGCGTCGATCGATCTTGGCGTGACGCAATCGGCCGTGTCGCAGATCATCGCCGGACTGGAGGCGGATCTCGGCGTGCGCCTGTTCGACCGCAGTCGGCGCGGCGTCGAACTCACCATCTATGGCGAAGCGCTGATCCGGCGCGGACGCGCAGCCTTCGACGAGTTGCGCAGCGGCTTCCAGGAAATCGACTTCCTGAAAAACGAAGGCGCCGGGCAGATCCGCATTGGTTGTCCGGAAACGCTGGCGGCCTCGGTCCTGCCGGTCGCGATCGATCATTTCACCAGCCGCTGGCCCGGCGTCGCGCTGGAGGTCGAGACGTTTCCGGGCGCGAGTTCTGCGGCGAAACTGCTCGACCGCAGCATCGACCTCGTACTCGCCCGAGATGGACCGAGTCTCGCGGCTTTGGCGGCCTCGGAAGATTTCAGGATCACGCGCCTGTTCGAGGATCAGTTGCGGGTCGTCGTGGGCGCCGACAGCCGCTGGGCGAACCTGCCGGCTCTCGATCTGGCCGACCTGTCGGACGCGCCCTGGATCGTGCTGCCGTATGGCTGGGGCGAGGACGTGATCCCGGCGGCCTTCGCGTCACGCGGGCTGCCGGCGCCGCAGATCGCGCTGAAAACCTTCTCGATCCATCTGCGGCTGCACCTGCTGATGACGGGCCGGTTCGTCTCCGCCCTGCCCGCTTCGGTGCTGCGCCTGCATGGCGAAAGGTTCGGGCTCAAGGAGCTGCCGATCGACCTGCCACGCATGCCCTATGGAGTCGCCATCGTGACCTTGAAGAACCGCACGCTGATCCGCGTGGTGGAGGAATTCATCCGCGCGACGGTCGCGCAGTTTCAGCCGCTCAACGAGGGTCAGGCGTCCATCTTGGATGAAGCGCCGGCTTCGCCGCGCACCCAATAGCCCGCGGCCTTGAGCCATGCCTTCGGATGTCCGCGCTCGTTGAGCAGGACGTCGCGCAGCGCGCGCGCGACCATGGCCTCGGCGCCGATCCAGACGAAGCCGTCGCCCTCGGGCGCACTCCAGGGGGCAAGCGCTTCGCGCAGCAGCGCGGCGTCGTCACGCGCGCCGTCGCGCGTCACCCAGAAAGGACGCCAGTCGGCGGCCGTGGCGAAACTCTGGATGTCGGCTGGCGAGTCGACGATGACGAGCGTCGTCACCGGAACGCCGACGCGCAATTGCTCGACGCGACGGCCGATGGCTGGCAGCGCGGTCTCGTCGCCGATCATCAGGTACCAGTCGAAATCATCCGGCACGACACTCGACCCGCGCGGACCGCCGATCTCGAGCGCATCGCCCTCCTTGGCGGCGAGCGCCCAGGCGGTGGCGGGACCGGCTTCGTGCAGCGCGAAGTCGATGGTGAACAGACCCTTCGCGGCGTTGAAGGCGCGCGGCGTGTAATCGCGCATAGCCTTGCCGTCCGGCGCCGACGCATCCGGCACGAAGAGCTTGATGTGATCGTCATGCGCAGCGCTGACGAAGCCTGCCAGTTCATCGGAGGCGAAGTCGATCCGCATCATGTTGGGCGTCAGGCGCTCGACGCGGCGCACGATAAGCTGGCGCCGTCTGGTCTCATGGCGAAAGCGCGCGATGGCGTGACGTGCCGGTTCTTCGGACATTCTACTTTTCCTGAAAGGACTATCGCCAGCGCACCAGCGACGTCAGCGATTCTCCGAGCGACGACACGCGCTCGACGAGTTTTCCGGGCGACGGCACCGTGACTCCAAAAACCGTCGTCGGCTTGCGCTCAGGCTGCGCAGCCTGCTGGGGCACGGGCGGCAGCGGCGGCGTGACGACTGTCGCAGCAGGACGCCCGGCCGGGCGTGCGGCAGCAGCGCGGGCCTTAGCGTCCAGCGCCGGCCGGGCCGGCTCGCGCGCTTCCAGTTCGGCCTCGTCCCGCATGGCGCCCAGATGCGACATGGCGAAGGCCGCTTGCTGCGAGGCGAGGTGGAGGTCGGCGTGTGGCAGTTCGTCGTTGGAAGCAACGATGCTCGGCTTGACGGACATCGCGAGCTTGGGCTCAGGCGCACGCGGCGACGCGCCGCGCAGGCCCGCGATGGCCACGACGCCCAGGGCACCCGCCGCCACACACACAAACAGCTTGCCCGCAAGATTGTTTGCCGGACTCATGCCTGACCTCTTTGGCTTGTACAGACGCGCCGACCTGACTTCGACTTTGCGGCACGATTAAGACTCGACACCTCAGCATCCACAAAGAGATGCCCGGCGTCCCGTTACAATTTGTCCATGATCCCGCCATGCAGGACGACGCCTGCGCGAACTGTCGTGCGGCCACCGCGTTTCGCGCCGAACAGGAGGCTGCGCGATGGCAAAGGAATCAGCACGACAGAAGAAGACGGTTGGCCGCGTCATGCACGAATTCAAACACGGCGAACTGAAACAGGCGCAAGGCGGCAAGGTCAAAAATCCCAAGCAGGCGATCGCCATCGCGTTGCGCGAAGCCGGCGCATCCCGCGAGGAAAGCGGCGCCGAAAATCGCAAGACCCTGCGCAAGACGAAGGACAAGGAGCGGCGCGGCGCGACCGGCCAGGCGCGCGCGGAAGGCAAGCGCAAGGCGCGCTCCAGCGCACGCGGCACGACGCGTGCGGAGCTCTACGAGCAGGCGAAGCGCCGCGACATTCCGGGCCGCTCGCGCATGACCAAGGACGAACTGGCGCGCGCGCTAAAACGCTGACGGCCTCTGCTTCACGGAGCGCGTCGATCGGTCTAGAAGGATCGTGAAGCGGAGCGCGATCATGGAAAGCTGGTTCCTTCTCGGCGGCGCTGGCTTTCTGGGCGGGGCCATGAACGCACTGGCCGGCGGCGGCTCCTTCGTCACCCTGTCGGCGCTGGTCGCTGCGGGCGTGCCCTCCGTCTCCGCCAATGCGACAAGCTCCGTGGCGCTTTATCCGGGCGGCGCGCTCAGCGTCTTCGTCTACCGCAAGGGCTTGGGCGAGGTCGGCGGCGTTCCGCTGCGGCCGTCCCTCGCCGCCACCGTGGCGGGCGGCTTCGTCGGCGCCATGCTGTTGCTGCTGACCAGCAACGGCGCGTTCGATCGCATCCTGCCGTGGCTTCTGCTGGCCGCGACCGTCACGCTGATTCTCGGCCCCCGACTCGGCGCCGTTCTGCGCCGACATTTCCGCGCGGGTCCGATCCTCATCCTGTCGCTGCAATTCGCGCTTGGCGTCTACGGCGGCTATTTCGGCGGCGCCGTCGGCCTCATGATGATGGCGGCGTGGAGCCTCATCGACAGCGCCGACGTGAAGCGCATGGCGCCCGCGCGCACGCTCATGGTGACGGGCGCCAACACGATCGCGGTGCTCTGCTTCGCGCTCGCCGGCGCCGTCGCCTGGTTGCCGGCGCTACTCGTCGGCATCGGCGCGCTCGCGGGCGGCTATGTCGGCGCGCGTCTTGGGCGGATCCTGCCTGCGACCGTCGTGCGCGGCGGCACCATCGCGCTCGCGGTCGCCATGACGATCGCGTTCTTCCTGCGCGGATATCTCGGCGTGAGCTTCACAAAACTTTGAACCGTGCGCGCCCTCGCTTGTTGATGCTCGTCTAGAGCGTCAACCGGAGCGGCGATGAAGCATGTCTGTCTGATCGTCGCCGCCTGCGCCGTGTCCATCCCCGCCTTCGCCGCGCCGCCGCTGAACCCGCCGCTTCCGCCGCCCCGTCCTGCCTTCGAGGGCGGCCCGCGCGCTGCGTTCGCGAAGCAGGTTCCGCTCCCCCCGCCGCGCCCGAATTTTGAAGGCGAGGCGAAGCCCGACGAGCCGCCGGCCGAACCGCCCGCTCCTGCCGCCGAAGTCGTCCCCGCCCCCGCTCCCGCAGTGCCGGCCGTATGCGCCGCGCTCGCCAGCGGACGCGCGATCGGCGTGAGCCTGCCGGCCATTCCGGGCGACGGCGGTTGCGGCGTCGCCTCGCCGGTGCGCCTGACCGGCGTGCGGCTGCGCAGCGGCGCGACCCTGAAACTGTCGCCGGACGCCACCGTGAATTGCGAGATGGCGGGCCATGTCGCCGATTTCCTCGATGGCGAGGTCGCGCGCATCGAGTCGGCCGGCATGGGGCGCATCGTCGAGGTGCGGCATGCCGGCGCTTACGAATGTCGCGGCACCAATCGTGTCGTCGGCGCCAAGCTCAGCGAACATGCGCGCGGCAACGCCATCGACCTGCGCACCTTCAAGTTCAAGGACGGCCACACGCTCACCGTCGGCACGGATCGCTCACCCGCCTGGAGCGGCGTGAAGGCGGCGGCCTGCGAGAGATTTGGCACCATTCTCGGCCCCGGCTCCGACCCGACACACACGGATCACCTTCACCTCGACATGCGTGCGCGCCGCTCCAAATCGATCTGCCAGTGGGTTCTCGACTGAACTGGGCGGGAACGACGGGCAAGCTGGGAGATTGTGCCAGCTCTGGAATCACAGTCAGGCGAGGCCATGCTCTCCTTTTTTGACATGGCGGCGATCGTCTTGACGCTCACCGCCCTGCTGTCTTGGGTCAATCACAAGTTCTTGCCGCTCTCGCCGACCGCTGGGCTCGTCGCGCTGTCGGCCGGCGCGTCGTGGCTGTTGATCCTCGGGCGCTTCATGTTGCCGGAATCCTGGTTCTTCACGCGCTTCGACGAGGTGCTGAAGAGCATCGACTTCGCCGATGTGGTGATGGACGGCATTCTCGCGTTTCTGCTGTTCGCCGCTGCGCTCAATTCCGATTTCCCGGCCCTGCAGCGCCGGCGTCTGCAGATCGGCCTGCTCGCGAGCTTCGGCACGCTGGTCTCGGCGCTGATCGTCGGCGTCGGCCTGTGGGCGACTGCGCATGCCATCGGGCGCGACATGTCGCTGGCCTGGGCGCTGGTGTTCGGCGCCGTGATCAGCCCGACCGATCCCGTCGCGGTGCTGAGCACGCTGAAGAACGTCAAGATCCCGGATTCGCTGCGCATCGAACTGCAGGGCGAGTCGCTCTTCAATGACGGACTGGGCATCGTGCTGTTCACGCTTTTCCTGCGCATGGCGACGGGTGGCGAGAGC
>JAQGKM010000344.1 GCA_028290125.1 Hyphomicrobiales bacterium
ACACGAGCGAGCGATCCGTGATGGCGATATCCGGGAGGCCGCTCCAGACTTCGTGGATGAGCTTCGAGCCTTCCTCGAGAATCTCGCCGGTGCGGAACACGGCGCAATTGCTCTGCATCGTGCGCTGCATCTTGTCGCGCAACACCGCGGTCGGCGTGCCGCCCTTGGCGTTGCGATAATGATCGAGGCGCGACAGCGACATGTCCGCCGAGTTCTTCGGCAGCTCCGGCTGCTTGGCGCCGGCTTCGACGATTTCAGCGGCGCGCAGGCCGGCCGCACGGCCGAACACCACGAGGTCGATCAGCGAGTTCGAGCCGAGGCGGTTCGCGCCGTGGATCGACACGCAGGCCGCTTCGCCCAGCGCCATGAGGCCAGGGACGATCGCGTCCGGATCGCCGTTCACCTTGGTCAGCACCTCGCCGTGATAGTTCGTCGGGATGCCGCCCATGTTGTAGTGCACGGTCGGAATGACCGGGATCGGCTCCTTGGTGACATCGACGCCCGCGAAGATGCGCGCGCTTTCCGAAATGCCCGGCAGGCGCTCGTGAAGCATCTTCGGATCGAGATGATCGAGATGCAGGAAGATGTGGTCGCCGTTCTTGCCGACGCCGCGACCTTCGCGAATTTCGATCGTCATCGCGCGCGACACGACGTCACGCGAGGCGAGATCCTTGGCGGACGGCGCATAGCGCTCCATGAAGCGTTCGCCGCTGGCGTTGGTGACATAGCCGCCCTCGCCGCGCGCGCCTTCGGTGATCAGGCAGCCCGAACCGTAGATGCCGGTCGGGTGGAACTGCACGAACTCCATGTCCTGCAACGGCAGGCCGGCGCGCAGCACCATCGCATTGCCGTCGCCCGTGCAGGTGTGGGCGGAGGTGGCGGAGAAGTAGGCGCGTCCGTAGCCGCCGGTCGCGAGAATGACCTGCTGCGCACGGAAGCGGTGGATCGAACCGTCGTCCATCTTCATGCAGACGACGCCGCGGCAGCGGCCTTCCTCGTCCATGATGAGGTCGATGGCGAAATATTCGATGAAGAACTCGGTCTGATTGCGCAGCGCCTGGCCGTAGAGCGTGTGCAGGATGGCGTGGCCGGTGCGGTCCGCCGCCGCGCAGGTGCGCAGCGCCTGGCCTTCGCCGTAGTTCGTCGTCATGCCGCCGAACGGACGCTGGTAGATCTTGCCTTCCTCGGTCCGCGAGAAGGGCACGCCCCAATGCTCGAGTTCGTAGACGGCGGCCGGCGCGTTGCGGCAGAGATATTCGATCGAGTCCTGATCGCCGAGCCAGTCAGAGCCCTTGACGGTGTCGTACATGTGCCAGCGCCAGTCGTCGGCGCCCATGTTTCCGAGCGCCGCCGAAATGCCGCCCTGCGCCGCCACCGTGTGCGAGCGCGTCGGAAAGACCTTCGAGATGCAGGCGGTGCGAAGGCCAGCCTGGGAGCAGCCGACCGTGGCGCGGAGTCCCGCGCCGCCGGCGCCGACGACCACAACGTCGAACGTATGGTCCGTGATCGGATAAGCCGGACCCGCGTTGCCGTTTGCAGATGCCATGTTCAATGACCTTTCGACGAATTCAGGTGAAGCTCAGACGCAGCACCGCGTATACGCGGGCCAATCCGATACAGATTGAGAAGAAGGTGTTGCCCATCAGCGACCACGTCTTGAGGACGGGCGTGTGAAGGTAGTCCTCGATGATCGTCTGCATGCCGAGCATCATGTGATAGACGCTCGCGAGCAGAAACAGCAGGACGATGATCGCGATCCCGGGCGAGCCGAGTGCCGAGCGGACCGTGTTGTAGTCCTTGCCGACCAGCGACAGGATGACCCAGACGAAAGCGATGGTCAGCGGGACCAGCGCGAAAGATGTCAGGCGCATGTGCCAGACGTGATGCGTGCCGGACTTGGCCGAACCGAGATAGCGGACCTGACGGACCGTCGTGCGCATGGTGTTGGGATCGTTTGACATGCTGTTCTTCGTCCTTGCGCTCAGCGGACCATGTAGGCGACGACCCAGACCACCGCCGTCAGCACGAAGCCGCCGATCAGTGTCGCCTGGGCAAGATATTCGCGCTGGGGATGATCCATCCCGCGGCCGGTATCCCAGATGAAATGGCGGATGCCGCCCAGCATGTGGTGGAACAGCGCCCAGGTGAAGCCCAGCAGCACCAGCTTGCCGATGATGGACGTCAGGATCGAATTCGCGGTGTCGAAGGCGCGCGCGTCGGTCGCGGCGGCGATCAGCCACCACGCGAGCAGCAGCGTTCCAGCGTAAAGCGCGATCCCGGTGATGCGGTGCATGATCGACATCATCATCGTCAACATCGGACGATAAATCTGCAGATGGGGAGACAAGGGCCGCCGCGCCTCGGGCGAGACGGTGCGGTTTTTGGCCTCGGCCATTGATTTGCCCTCTTTTCTGGTGTCCGGGAGGTTCACTAATGGAAGAAGCAGAGCCGTGCAACAATCCAGCTCGGCCTGCCGTCAAGTTCCTGGCGCAACAACCGCCTCGATCAGGCGCCGCGCGTCAGGCGAATCCCACGCTGCGGCTCCGGCGAGCGCGCCGATCTCGCAGCCTTTCGCATCGATGAGGATGCTGGTCGGCAGCCCCACCACCTTGCCGGCGCGCTTCAACGCCTGGAACACGTCGGCTGAGGGATCTGCGTAGAACGCCAGTGACTTGACGCCGATATCGTTAAGGAAAAGCTGACGCCTGTCGAGCCGCGCCGTGTCGATGTTGACGGCCACCACCTCGAAGTTCTGTCCGCCCGCTGCAGCCTGCAGGCGATCCAGCGACGGCATCTCCTCGCGGCAGGGTACGCACCACGTCGCCCACAGGTTCAGCAGCACCGCTTTCCCCCGAAAGTCTGACAGCGATTTGGCGGCGCCTTCCGGCCCCTGGAACGAGATGTCGACCAGCGGCCGGGGCGTTTTCAGCGCGTTGAATGCTGCCACATCGCCCTTGCTGGCGGCCGTGATCTGCGGGAGCCGCGCCGCCGAGGCCTGGCATGAACCGCCGCCCGACGCCGAAGCTTCCTTGCCGGGCAGGCCGCTCATCCCGTATAGGACCGCAACCGACAAGGCGATCACGGCCAGAATCGCAAGCAGACCCGCCGGGGCAAAGCTCCGGACGCGTGACTTTTGCGGCGGCTGGCTATCGGGGCCGGATAACATCAGGGGCGTCTTCTCCGGGAGGCGCGCCACAGGGGCACGACATGAGCAACAAGATGTGGGGCGGCCGGTTCACCACCGGCCCCGACGCGATCATGGAGGAGATAAACGCCTCCATCGGTTTCGACTACCGGTTCGCCTCACAGGACATCCGCGGCTCTTTGGCCCATGTCGCGATGCTGTCCCGGCAGGGCATCATCGACGAAAGCGCCGCCAAGGCCATTGCGACTGGTCTAGAGCAGGTCCGCACCGAAATCGAGGCCGGAACCTTCACCTTCTCGCGCGCCCTCGAGGACATTCATATGAATGTCGAGTCGCGCCTTGCGGAAATCGTCGGCCCGGACGCGGGGCGGCTGCACACCGCGCGCTCGCGCAACGACCAGGTGGCGCTAGATTTCCGCCTCTGGGTCCGCGACACGATCGACCAGCTCGACGAGCAGCTCCGCGACCTGCAGAAGGCGCTGGCCGGGCGGGCGCTCGATCATGCCGGGGCGGTCATGCCGGGCTTCACCCACCTCCAGTCCGCCCAGCCGGTGACCTTCGGCCACCATCTGATGGCCTACGTGGAAATGCTCGGTCGCGACCGCAGCCGTTTCGCCGACGCTCGGAAGCGCCTGAACGAATGCCCGCTCGGCTCGGCCGCACTCGCCGGCACGTCGTTCCCGATCGACCGCGACATGACCGCCAGCGCGCTCGGCTTCGATCGCCCGACGGCCAATTCGCTCGACAGCGTGTCTGACCGCGACTTCGTGCTCGAAACGCTCTCGGCGGCCGCGATCTGCGCCGTCCACCTGTCGCGCTTCGCCGAGGAGATCGTCCTCTGGGCGACCCCGCAATTCGGCTTCGCCACCCTGTCGGACAAGTTCACGACCGGGTCCTCGATCATGCCGCAGAAGCGCAATCCCGACGCCGCCGAACTGGTGCGCGGCAAGTCCGGACGCGTCATCGGCGCGTTGACGGGGCTGCTGATCGTCATGAAGGGCCTGCCGCTCGCCTATTCGAAAGACATGCAGGAAGACAAGGAAGGCACGTTCGACGCGTTGCAGTCCTTGTCGCTCTGCGTCGCCGCCATGACCGGCATGGTGGGCGACCTGACGCCGGACCTGAAGCGCATGAAGGCCGCGGCCGGCAGCGGCTATGCGATTGCGACCGATCTCGCCGACTGGCTGGTGCGGGCGCTCGACATGCCGTTCCGCGACGCCCATCACGTGACCGGGCGCCTCGTCGCCATGGCGGCAGAGCGCAAGATCCCGCTCGAAAGGCTCACGCTCGACGAGATGCAATCCGTGGACTCGCGCATTACCGCGCAGGTGCAGGACGTGCTCGGCGTCGATCAGTCGGTCCGCAGCCGCGTCAGTTACGGCGGCACCGCGCCGAACAATGTCCGGACGCAGGCGCGCGCCTGGTTGAAACGCATCGCCAAGGACGAAGCCGCGTCCAAGTGACGCGGCGCCTCGCACACGCCCACTCGCCAGCGCATCAGGTTCAGCTATATTGGCAGGACCTTCAGGAGCAGCTTCCCGTGAATCGCGCCTCTCTCATCAAGACCACACGAATTCTCGGCCTGCTCGCGCTGACAGGGCTTGCGCTCGCCGGTTGCGGACGCAAGGGCGACCTCGAGCCGCCACCGGGCGCGCCAAAAGCTGCCGAAGGCGACACGGAACGTCAGATCGGCGCGGGAAACCCGATCGACGGCGTGCCGATCCGGCGCGACCGTATCGTGCCGCCGCGCGACCCCTTCATCCTCGACAAGATCCTGTAGACCGGACCGCCATGCGCCATTTTGAATATCGCGACGGCGTCCTCCACGCCGAAGACGTCGACCTGCGCGCCATCGCGCAGGAGGTCGGCACCCCGTTCTATTGTTATTCGCGCGCCACGCTGACGCGTCATTACGAAGTGTTCTCGCAGGCCTTCGCCGGGCTCGACGCCATGGTGTGCTTCGCCATGAAGGCGAATTCAAACCAGGCCGTGCTCAAGACCTTCGCGGCGCTGGGCGCCGGCATGGACGTCGTCTCCGAAGGCGAACTGCGGCGTGCGCTGGCTGCCGGCGTGCCGGGCGAGCGCATCACCTTCTCGGGCGTCGGCAAGACGGCCCGTGAGATCGACCTCGGGCTCGACGCGGGAATTTTCTGTTTCAATGTCGAGTCCGAACCCGAGCTCGAGGCGATCTCGGCGATCGCATCCCGGCGCGGCGCGGTCGCGCACGTGTCGCTGCGGGTCAATCCGGACGTCGACGCCAAGACCCACGCCAAGATCTCGACCGGCAAGTCCGAGAACAAGTTCGGCATACCGATTTCGCGCGCACGCGCCGCCTATGCGCGCGCGGCGCAATTGCCGGGCGTTCGGGTCAGCGGCGTCGACATGCATATCGGCTCGCAAATCACCGATCTGCAGCCGTTCGACGACGCCTTCGCACTGCTGGCCGATTTCGTCGACCAGCTTCGCGCCGATGGACACAGGATCGATCACCTCGACCTCGGTGGCGGGCTCGGCATCCCCTATCGCGAGACGGACGATCCCGATTCCTATCATCCCGAACGCTATGCCGAGATCGTCCGCCGCCACACGGACCGGCTTGGCTGCAAGCTCGTGTTCGAACCGGGCCGGCTGCTGGTCGGCAATGCCGGGATCCTCGTCACCGAAGTCCTTTACGTGAAGCACGGTGACGGCAAGCAATTCGTGATCGTCGACGCCGCGATGAACGATCTCATCCGCCCGACGCTCTACGAAGCGCATCACGACCTGAAGCCCGTGACAGCGGCCGCAGCCGGCGCGCGCACCATCACGGCCGATATCGTCGGGCCGGTTTGCGAAACCGGCGACTATCTCGCGGTCAATCGCGACATGCCCGAACCTGCCGCGGGCGATCTGCTTGCCGTGATGTCGGCCGGCGCTTACGGGGCCGTACAGGCCGGGACCTACAATTCTCGCCTGCTCGTGCCGGAGGTTCTGGTCGACGGCGCGCGCTGGGCCGTCGTGCGGCCGCGCGGCTCGTACGAAGAATTGATCGGGCTCGACAGAATTCCGCCTTGGGTTGCCTGAATCATCCGCACATTCGGGCCCGACGTCCTCTGTCGCGCACTGGAATGTGCGCGCAAGCGTGCTAGCTTTCTCCTTTGGGGAACTGGGAGAGCCACGTGGATTGGCGAGCTTGGGCCGGCAAATCGGGTGATCGGACGACGCAGGGCTTGCCTGCGCGCCTCGACGCCCTCTCCAGACAGGCGGCCGCCGTCCTTGCGTGGGAGCGGATCTGGCCTGCGCTGGTCGGCGTTCTGTCGGTCATTGCACTGTTTCTGGCGGTCTCCTGGGCTGGCGTCTGGCTGGTTTCGCCGCGCTGGCTGCGCATGGCTGGCGTGGCCGCTTTCGCGCTCCTGCTGGCTGCCTCACTCTACAATCTTGCGCGCCTGCGCTGGCCGGGACGACGTGAAAGCATCGCCCGGCTCGATCGCGATTCCGGCCTGGCGCATCGGCCCGCAACCGCCATCGAAGACCGGCTCGCGAACGACGGCGCCGATCCGGCCACGCGGGCGCTCTGGCAACTGCATCTCGAGCGCGCGGCGCGCGCCTTGTCGGCCATTCGCGTCGCCAACCCGTCGCCCCGCATGGTCGAACACGACCGCTACGCCCTGCGCGCCGGAGCCGTCCTGCTGCTGGCCGGCGCGGCGTTCATGGCCGGCCCCGAGAAATATCCTCGCGTGCTTGCGGCCTTCGACTGGCGCAGCGCGCCGGAGGTTGGTCAGGGCTTTCGCCTCGACGCCTGGATCGATCCGCCGCCCTATACAGGCCGTCCGCCAATCTTGCTGACCTCCGGCCTCGACAAGTCGGGCGTGAGCAAGCCCGTTCAGGCGCCTGCGGGTTCCAATATCGTCGTGCGCGCATCGGCGAACGCCGGCGTGACCAGCGAGACGGAAGGCGGATTGCAGGCTCCTCCGAAGCCCGATCCCGCGAAGCCTGAAGAAGCAACAGCCGTTCAGAAGCCGCCGGCGAAAGCGACGCAAGGCGCCGACACCGAGCAGCGCTTCGTCCTTCGCAGCGACGGCAAGCTGCGGCTCAAGCAGGGTACGAGCACGCTCGCCACGTTCGACATCGTGTCCCTGCCCGACACCCCGCCGACCATCACGCTGCGCGGAGAGCCGAAGTCCAACACGCGCGGCGCGCTGACGCTTGGCTACAAGGTCGAGGACGATTACGGGATCGTCAGCGCCGAAGCGCAATTTTCCAAGCCTCTGATCAGCGGTCGTCCGGTCACCGGACGCTCGCTCGTCGAGGCGCCCAAGATGGCGCTGGCCCTGCCGGGCGGCGCTGGCGGTCTCGGCGAAGGCGAGACGACGGGCGATCTGTCCGAGCATCCCTGGGCCGGCGCGCGCGTCACCATGACCCTTGTCGCCCGCGACGAGGGCGGCAACGAGGGTCTGAGCGACCCTTATGAAATGACGCTGCCGCAGAGGACTTTCGTGAAGCCGCTCGCACGCGCGCTCGTCGAGCAGCGCCGCAACCTCATCCTCGCGCCGGACGATCGCCGCCGCGTGCAACTCGCCATCGACACGCTGATGTTCGCGCCTGAAAAGTTCGACGTGCCGAGCAACATCTATCTCGGACTTCGCACGATCTCGCAGCGGCTCCGGTTCGCCAGGCGCGATCCCGCCCTGCTCGAGGTCGCCGACCTGATGTGGGAAATGGCGCTGCGTCTGGAAGACGGCGATCTCTCGCAAGCGGAACGCGACCTGCGCGCCGCGCAGCAGCAATTGCGCGAAGCGCTCGATCGCGGCGCGACGCCGGAAGAACTGAAGCGCCTCATGGACCAGCTGCGCGCGGCGCTCGACAAGTTCGTGCAGGAACTCGCCGAACAGCAGATGCGCGACCA
>JAQGKM010000439.1 GCA_028290125.1 Hyphomicrobiales bacterium
GGCGGTTCGGCCGATATGGAGATCGACGGCGAGACGATCTCGAACTTGCCCTTGCCGAACTCGAGATCGGCGAGGAACGCGTCGTTTTCCCAGGCGATCAGCACGTCGCCGACGCCCCGCTGCGCAAAGGTGATCGTCGAGCCGCGCGCGCCGCTGTCGAGCACGGGCGCGTTCTTGTAGAGCTTGGTGACGAATTCCTTGACCTTCGCATCGTCGCCATTGAAGGCGCGGGCCGCATAGCCCCAGGCCGCGAGGTAATTCCAGCGCGCGCCGCCCGAGGTCTTCGGATTGGGCGTCACGACCTGCACGCCGGGCTTCACCAGATCGCCCCAGTCCTTGATGCCCTTCGGATTGCCTGCGCGCACGAGGAAGACGATCGTGGAGGTGAACGGCGTCGCATTATTGGGGAAGCGCGTGCGCCAGTCGGGCTTGATGCGCTGGCTTTTTTCCACAATGGCGTCGATGTCGGCGGACAGCGCGAGCGTCACGATGTCGGCGTCGAGCCCGTCGATCACGGCGCGCGCCTGCGAGCCCGAGCCGCCATGAGACGTGCGGACCGTCACGGCCTGCTGGCCGGCCTTGGCGCGGCTGTCGTTGAACGCCCTGGTGAGATCGCGGTAGAGCTCGCGCGTCGGATCGTAGGAGACGTTGAGCAGCGTGTTGGTCTGCGCGCGCGCGGCGCCGGCCAGCACGGCCGTCAGCGTCAGCCCTGCCGCGAATGCGAAGTGCCACAACGTCCGTCTCGAAACAGCCTTGCCCACGCCAACCTCCCGCTCATCGCCAAGTGCATTCAAGCGACAGTCTAGACAGCGCGGCGCGTCGCGGCGTCGCGCCGGAGAGGCAGATTTTTCCTTTATGACCTTGCGGACGAAAGATCCTTGTCGCCGGAGCGGCGCTTGCTGATTTCCGCCCTCAGGGCGCCATGGCCTTGGCGGCCTTTTCGACGGCGGGCTTCGGCGTCGCATAAAGCTCGGTCAGCATGGTGTTCACCTCGAGCCCGGTCATGGGGGAGATCTCGACCATCATCTTGTCGGCCTCGGCGCGGAATTCAGGATCCGTCATGGTGTCGTCGAACGCCTTGCGCAGCGCAGCCGCACGATCGGCGGGGATGCCGGGTGGCGCGAAGAACGGCCGCGCCATGTTCTGCGTCGCGACGATGAGGCGGATGATCTGCGCCTGCTCCGCATCCTTCGCCTTGTCGGTGATGAGCGGCACGTCGGGCAGGTCGGGATGTTTTTCAATCGCGTTCTGCACGATGATGTTGATTGATCCTTCCGACAGCCATTTCGTGTAGCGCGTCTTCAGCGTGGAATAGGACACGCCGCAATAACCTTCGGTCTCGCCGCGCTCCATCGAGAGCGCCTGCTCGTTGGTGCCGGGATAGCCGGTGACGAGGCGGATCGGCGCGCCGAAGAGATGACGGATCGTGTTGGCGAAAGCGTCCGGATCGGCGCCCGTGCCCTGCCCCGAGGCGATGAATTCGCGGCTCATCAGATCGTCCCAGGTCTTTACCTTCGACGTCTTCCACGAAATGCAGGTGCTGATGTCTTTCGACACGCTGCCGATGGCGGTGAATTTGGTCGAGTCGAACTTCTGCGGCGTGAACAGCGGCTCGATGAGCGCAATGCGCGCCAGCGTGCCGATCACCGACCCGTCCTTGGGCGCGATCGAATAGAGATAGCCGGCGGCGACGACGCTGCCAGAGCCCGGCATGTTCTGCACGACGGGATTGGGAGTGCCGGGAACATGTTTCACGATGTGGCGGGACAGCAGCCGCGCGATCAGGTCGTAGCCGCCGCCCGCACTGACGCCGACGACGATGGTCAATGGCTTCGACCTGTAGAAATCCTCGACGGTCTGCGCGCGTGCGCTGCCGTGTACGAACGCCGCCAATGCCAGCGCGCACAGCCCGGAGCTCATGACACGCCCGACGACGCCATTGCCGAAATCCATGGTCCCCTCCTGGCGATCTCCCGTCGCTTTGGCGCGATCTGACCAGCCTTCGCGGCTGCGCGCAAGTCTCGCCCGCCGCAAGCTGCCGTCGCGCGTGAAAAGAACAATTGCGTCCGTTTTATCACTTCCGCCCCAACGGCCTGCACGTTATGTTGACGCCGGATCAGGTGCCTCGGATGAAGCCGGGGTTAAACGGGAAGTCGGTTCAAGCCGCGCTGCCCCCGCAACTGTGAACGGTCGATTTTGGTCACTGGCGAAAGCCGGGAAGGCCAGAATGTCATGCCGTTAAAGCCAGGATACCGGCCCGATCCTCAATGAAACCCGGAAAACCGACGGTGGGTCGGTTGGAGGATCGTATGGCGCATCCGTTGTTGCGCGCTGGCCTGCTGGCCGGTGCTGCCTGTCTTTCCCTGCCCGCCTTTGCGCAGGAAGAACTCCCCGAACTCGTCGTCACGCCCAATCGCCTGCCGAAATCGATCCAGGAGGTCGGTTCGGCCACCACGGTCATCACACGCGAGGAAATCGAGCGCGAAGGACCGAAGTCCCTGCATGACGTGCTCAACGGGCAACCCGGCGTTCAGACGATCGAGAACGGCGGACCCGGCGGTTTCGTGTCCGTGTTCATGCGCGGCACCGAGTCCCGCCACACGCTCGTCCTGATCGACGGCGTGCGCATCGGCGACCCGACATCGACCGGCAACGAGATCGACCTGTCGCTCATTCCGCCGGGCGACATCGACCGCATCGAGATCGTGCGCGGTCCGCAATCGGCGCTCTACGGATCGGATGCGATCGGCGGCGTGATCAACATCATCACGAAGCGTGCGCGCAAGGGACCGCCAGTCTGGCGCCTGCGCACGGAGGGCGGCAGCTACGGGACCTTCTCGTCGAACCTGTCGGTCTCGGGCGCGACCGACGATCTGAGTTACAGTTTCGGGTTCGACCAGTTCCACTCGGATGGTTTCAAGCGCTACGGCTATCGCGTGCCCCGCCTTGCGGCGCTCGATCCGAGCGGCAGCGATCCCGTCAACCGCTACGGCGTCTATGGCCGCGTATCCACGAAGCTGAACGACTGGCTGACCTTCGAATCCGGTTTCCAGGGAAGCTGGAGCAAGATCCAGTTCGACGGCGGCGAGAACAGCGCGCTGGCGCCCTTCGTGCCGAATTTCCAGACGGCGTGGCAGGGCTCCGCCTATCAGAAAGCCATTGCGGAGAGTGGACCTTTCCGCACGACGCTGACCACGTTCGAGACGCGCTTCGTCAAGGACCTGCGCGTGCGCCAGATCTATGACTATCTCGGCACCACCTACGACGACCAGCTCCGCTACAATTATCGCGGCACGCGTCTGGGCGCCGAATTGCAGGAAGACATCAAGCTCAACCGCTTCGGCACGATGACGCTCGGCGCGCGCTACGAGCAGGAAAAAGCCGACACCGGTGCGCCGCAGACGCGAAGCCAGAGCACGCGGTCGGCCTATGCGCTGTACCAGGTGTCGCCGATCGAACGGCTCGACATCTCGCTCGGCGCACGGCTCGACGACGTCACCACCTTTGGCTCCTTCGCGACCTATCGTGCAACGGCCTCCTACATGGTGGCGCCGACGACCCGCGCCCACGGATCGATCGGCACAGGCGCGAAAGCCCCGTCGCTCTATCAATTGTTCGACGGCTTCTACGGCAACCTCGACCTCAAGGCCGAGACGTCGACGGGCTACGATGTCGGCATCGAGCAGACGTTCCTCGACGGAGACGCGCGCGTCGACGTCACCTACTTTCACAACAAGATCGCCAACCTGATCGATTTCGTTTCGACCGGTCCGTTCACCGGCGCCTATTTCAACGTGAACAAGGCGCGGATCTCCGGCGTCGAGGTCGGCGGCGACTACAATCTCATGCCGGCCTTCGCAAAGCTGAAAGTCGCCTACACCTGGCTCGACACGCATATCGATCCCAACCCGACCGATCCGAACGATGTCGACAACGGCGCCCAGCTGTTGCGCCGTCCGCGTCACGCGCTGCGCGCCTCGATCGTGCTGACGCCGACGCGCGAGCTTACGATCGAGCCGATCGTGCGCTTCATCGGCGCGCGTGCGGACAAGATCTATGACGTGAACTTCAATGAAGTCCGCGTCTCGCTGAAGCCCTACACCCGCTTCGACCTCGTCGCCGACTACAAGCTGAACAGCAATGTGTCGGTCTTCGCGCGCGGCGAGAACCTGACCAACGTCAAATACGAGAACGTCTACAACTACGGCACCGCCGGGCGCTCCGTTTATGCCGGCGTGCAGATGACGTGGTGATCGCGCGGGCGGCCCTCCCCGGGCGCCGCCCGCCACTTTCGTCTGGCATGGACCGGACATCGCGCGTCGGCTAGACTGGCGCGAACGGATTATTGACGGACGCGCCCGTGGCGGCGCCCCGGACTGGAAGAGGAACGAGCGGTGGAACTCAGGATCACGACCCTCATCGGCATGATCGGCTTCGCGGCCATGACGCGCCTGCTGCCGCATCCGCCGAATTTCACCGCCGTCACGGCGATGGCCCTTTTCGCCGGCGCCCAGATCGCAGACCGGCGTCTCGCGCTGCTCGTTCCGCTTGTCGCGATGTTCCTGACCGACCTCGTGCTCGGGCTCCATACCGGCATGTTGCTCGTCTACCTCTGCGTGGCCCTCGTCGTCGGTCTGGGATCGCTGGCCGGCCCGCGCCTGAGCCCGCGGCTGGCCGGAGCCTCGATCGCCTCGTCGGTGCTGTTCTTCGCCGTCACCAATTTCGGCGTCTGGGCCATGGACGGCCTTTACCCGATGACGCTGGCGGGTCTCGGCGCCTGCTATGTGGCGGCGATCCCGTTCTTCCAGAACGGCCTCGCGGGCGACCTGTTCTTCACCGCCGTACTGTTTGGCGGCTACGAACTCCTGCGCCGCGTCGCGCCGTCCCTCGCGACGGCGCGCTGAATCTTCATGGCCACGTCCAGGTGAACGCCGGCGCGAGCGCCTCGGGGATCGGCAGCAAGAGACGCACGTCGTCGATCGACACCGACAGCAGCACGGCGCCGACGATCGACACGATCGTGCCGAGCACCATGCGCGAGTTGAAGACCTCGTATTTGCGGTTCAGCATGTAGCTGAAGACGAGGCGGAAGATCAGCGACAGGCGCTGGATCGGCGACACGACCGAGACCGGCGCGAGCGACAGCGCCATGTAGCGCAGCATCTGCGACAGACCGACGAACACGCCGGCCCAGCAGAACCACTTGATGGTGTCGCCCGGCATGTTGCGCACATGCTGCGTCTGCCCTGCCGCCAGAACGAACACCACCGTGACCACCGTGGCGGCGACATAGGAGACGAGGCCGCCGGCGATGCTCGCTTGCCAGCTCACCTTCTCGAGCGCGAAGCGCACCAGGATCGGGCTTGTGCCGTAGGCCAGCGCGGCGAGAAGCGCGAAAAGCGTGCCCTCGAAATAGATCGGCGCGAAGGCGAGGTTCTGGGGCTTCGCGTCTTTCTTGCTCCGCCGCGCGACGATCAGCGCCGGTCCGCCGAGGATGAGCAGGATTCCCACTGCCTTGATGAGGGTGAGATGTTCGCCGAGCAACAGCACCGCGAGAGCCAGCGCGACGAGCACGCTGGCTTCCATCAGTGGACCGGCGAGGTTCGCGCCCATCGCCTTGACGGCGCGGTAGTTGCAATAACGGCCGAGCACGAAATGCACGATGCCCGCGACTGAAAGCAGCACCCAGGCGTTGCCTGAAAATTCGAGGACGAGCGCTGTCGATCCGGTGGCGAGCGTCGCGATGAGGAACAGGGGCACGCCGAGCGGAACCGAGATCGCCATGGCCTGCAGGACGGTGCCGTTCAAAACGCCACGCCGGGCGAAGGCATTGTTCAACGCAAAAGTCGTCGCCGCGAGAAGAGCCAGAAAGGCGCCCAAGTCATGTCCCCCCATGCAACGGATGTCGTTGGCCGCATCCGCATTGCAGGAACATTAGGACGCCATGCCGCGCGAGGCAAACGCCTCAGCGCGTGGGCGGCGCTGCCGGCGCGCCGCGCCGGTCGCCGTTGCGGCGCAGGAAGATGTTGGCGACCATCGCCTGCGCAATGTGTTCGGCCATGCACGGAAAGCCGAGATCCGTCAGGCTGAATTCATCGTCAGCGCTGATGTCGGCGGCGCTTCGGGTCGTCGCCAGAAACTCCATCGCACGGTCGCGGCGCACGTAGAGCAGGTTCTCTTCAGCGGCGATGCGGTCGAGCACCGCGCGAATGGCGAACCAGTGATCGTCGCGCGCGTATTTCGGCGTGTACTGCAGACCGACGAGCACGACGTCGATGGCGTTCTTGTGCAGCATGCGCACGGTGGCGCGCACCGTCGTCTCGAACTCCGCGATCGGCACGCGCGCGACGGCGTCGTTGGTGCCCAACTGCCAGAGCACGAGTTGCGGACGCAGGATCGCGGCTTCGTTGATCAGGCGACGCGCGCTGACAGCCGCGATCTCACCCGACACGCCGCGATTCACGACTTCGACGTTGACGCCCTTCCAGACATTCTCGAGCATTTTCTCGAGCCGCGACGGATAGGCGCTGGGCTTGTTGGACCATGTCGACGAAGAGCCGATCGCGAGTACGCGCACGCGCTTGCCGGCCTCGATGCGCGCCGCGGTATTGGTGAGCGGCGCCTCGCGCGCGACGGTCGAGAGCGGGACCGAACACTGCAGGCTGAGCGCAGCGGCGGCCGGCGGCAGGGGCGGCACGACCGGGGCGACCTGCTCATTCCCAAGTACGGGCTGGTTCGCAACTGCGGGCTGGTTTTGCTGCGCTGCACCATCCTGGGTCGCAGCTGGGGATGCGAGCAAGAGCCCGCAGAGTCCCATGATCAGCGCGACAGATTTATGCGCCATTCATTACCCCAGGCCACCGCCAGCATGACGGCCACGCCAGTCAATAGCACGATCGTGTCCGTGACAAGACCGGTCGGCGCGGCGAAGCGCGCCAATTGACCAGCGAGGCTCAACAACGAACCCGCGCAGAAGACATGCAGTGAATTGCGCCCCAGCAAACAGAGCGGTCGCGCAAGATAGGAGAAACCACGCCACCGCAATGCAACATCGAAAGCTCCGACGAGCAGCATCGCGAGACCGAGCATGTGGATGATGCGCAACGGCGCGAGGAAGGTCTTGTCGTTCATAAAGAACAGGCGCGGCTCGGGCAGTTCGAATGGGTTCGGGCTCCAGCTGATGAGCGCGAGCCAGAGGCCTCCGGCGACGATCACCGCGCCGAGCGCGCGCAGCCACCCGCCGTGCCGCATGATCGACTGCACGACGCCTTGCGGCCGCGACAGCACGAAGCCCAGCACGAATTGCAATTGCCAGGCGAACGGGTTGAAGAACCACACGCCCTCGACCGGCCATGTCGGCAGATTCAGCTCCGAGTAGAGCGCGGCGGCCCAGACCGCCAGAGAACATGCGAGCAGAAGCCCGAGCGAGATGCGGCCGATCCACACCACCAGAGGCGCCGCCGCCATCAGCACGATGTAGAGCGGCAGCACGTCGAAATATCCCATCTGGTGCGTGAGCATGACGATGCCGATCTGAGTCGGCACCGGGCTCTCGAAAAAGGCGGCGGCATTGTTCCACTGCAGGATGAGCGGCGTGTCGAGCAGGATCGCGGCCGCAGCCATCATCGCGAGGGCGAGCGACACGATCAGGATCTGCGCTGCATAGAGCGTGAACGCGCGCGCCTCCAGCCGCATGAACAAACGCGGGCCGACCAGGCCCTCGTTCTTGCTCTCCGACAGGAAGCGCAGCGAGAAGCCTGCAAGGAACACGAAGAGCTCGGCGGAATCCGACAGCCCGAAGGCGCGGTGCGTGAACTGCTCGAAGATGATTCCGGGCACGTGATTGATGAAGATCGCGATCAGCGCGTAGCCGCGCCAGAAATCCACCTGGTTGAGCGCGCGCGCCGCCATCCGCCGCGGGCGCGCCGCAAGCCTGGTCTCGTTCGCTGCGGCAGCCGCGCTCTCGTTCGAATCGTGCATTGTCCGCAACATACGCCGCCAAGGGTGCGGGTAGAAGGCGCAAGGATCGGGGCGCAGGGTCGCAGACTCAAGTCACCGCTGGCCGTCTTGCTTGCCACGCCCCTGTCATGCGAACATCGCCACCAAGGAAAAAAGGGCCGGACACCGGCCAATGGGAGGATAAAGATGTCGACGAACACGGTCCGCGCCAGGCTGCTGGCGACCCTCGGCGCCACGTTTCTCGTAGCCGCGGCGGCCAAGCCCGCGCAGGCGCAGGCGCCGGAAGTTTTCTACAAGGGCAAGCAGATGATCATGCTTGTCTACTCGCCGGGCGGCTCGACCTACGACATTTACGCCCGCGCGCTCGTCCGCCACATGGACCGGCACATTCCCGGCAAGCCGAATTTCGTCGTCCAGAACATGCCCGGCGCCGGCGGCCTGAAGGCCATCGATTACCTTTACAACATCGCCCCCAAGGACGGCTCTGTGATCGGCACGGTCGGTCGCGGCCTGCCGTTCGAGCCGATGCTCGGGCGCGCGGAGGCGAAATTCGATCCGATGCGCTTCTTCTGGGTCGGCAGCATGAACCGCGACACCAGCCTCGCGATCTCGTGGCACACGTCCAAGGTCAAGACGATGGCCGACCTGCAGTCCATGCCGCTGCTGAGCCCCGGCACCGGCGTGGGCGCCGATTCCGAAATCATGCCGATCGCCTTCAACTCGCTGGCGGGCACGAAATTCAAGATCATCAGCGGCTATCCCAACACCATCCAGGCCTCCCTCGCGATGGAGATGGGCGAGCTCGACGGCGTCGGCTACTGGTCATGGGGATCGATCGTCTCCTCCCATCCGGACTGGATTCGCGACAAGAAGATCAACTTCCTCTTCCACACCGGCGCGAAGCCGCTTCAGCAATTGCCCGACTTGCCCTCGATCCGGGACTACGCCAAGAACGATCTGGACAAGAAGGCGCTCGAATTCCTGCTCTCGCGCGAGACACTGGGCCGGCCCTTCCTCGCGCCGCCGGACATCCCGGCCGACCGCGGCAAGGTCTTGCGCGCCGCGTTCGCCGCGACCCTGACCGACCCGGAATTCCTGCGCGATGCAGAAAAGACCGGATTGGAAATTGATCTGGTTTCAGGCGAAGAGGCCGAAGGCGTGATCAAAGCCGGAGCCACCACGCCGCCCGCCGTCATCGACCGGGTGAAATCTCTGCTCAATCGATGAGCCGACGCAACGACAAGCCGGGGGTAACGGCCCACAAGAACCGGCTCAGGAAGGGAAGAAGAAAATGACCCTGCAATTTGGCCTCTATGCGCCCATCCCGATGGCCGCCGTCGGATCACCTGAAATCGCGCAGTCGGTTGCAGAATCCCTGCAGCCCCTGCCCGAAGGGCGCCAGGAGGCGCAATATGAACTCGGCCTCGATCTGCTGCTCGCGGCCGACCGCGTCGGCTTCGATCTGACGCTGTTTGCCGAACGCCATCTCGGCCACGACATGTCCGGCTGGGTGAACGCCAGCGCGCTCGCCTCGCGCTTCGAGCGCATGCGCGCGCTGGTCGCCGTTCACCCGGGCCTGTGGGACCCGGTGATGATCGCCAAGATGTCGGCGTCGCTCGACCGGATCTGCAAGGGCGGCATGGCGATCAACGTCGTCAACGGCTGGTTCGACGAGGAATTCGTCATGTTCGGCGGCAAGGTGCTGCAGGGCGAAGAGCGTTATCAGCGCACGATGGAATTCATCGACATCATGCGCGGGCTGTGGGCCAACGAGACGTTCACCAAGCACGGCGCGCACTACAATGTCGACGACGCCAAGCTGCTCCTGAAGCCGCGCACCGCGCAGGGGCCGGAAATCTTCTCCGTCTCGACCAGCGACCGGGGCCGCGACTTCATCGCGGAATATTGCGACTGGTGGTTCGTCGAATTTCCGAAGACCGCCGAATCCACCGACGAAGTCATGCGCGCGCTGGAAGTCTCCATCGCCGACATGAACAAGCGCACGTCGCGCGTTGGCCGCACGGTTCGCTATGGCCTGAACCCGTTCCTTGCGTTGGGCGACAGCGCCGAGCAGGCGTTCGACTCGACCATCGCCGAGATCTTCAAATACGAGTCGGATCCCGACACGCGCAAGATCGAGCGGCGCATGATCCCGGCGACACGCGCCGGCTGCATCGGTCGTCCGGAAGACGTGCGCAAGCAGTGCCAGCGCTTCCACGACATGGGCATCGACCTGCTGCTGTTGAAGCTGCTGCCCAACGTCGCCAACATCGAGCGCATTGGCGCGGAGGTCATCCAGCCTTTGCGGGCGTGAGGCAAAAGCCAAGAACGCGCGGCTTCGACGGGATCTTTCCCGCGAGGTCGCAACCCCTCATCAGTTAGCTACGCGAGATGAATCAAAAAAGCCCGGCATTGCTGCCGGGCTTTTTTCGTCTCACTTCAGGAAAGGCTCAGGCCGCGGGGGCTTCGAGCGCCTTCTTCTGAATTTCGCGCTTGAGCTGGCGCGCGTTGGTCGACAGGTCCGAATCGCTGGCCTTCAGCAGGAAAGCGTCGAGACCGCCGCGATGCTCCACCGAGCGCAGGGCCGCTGCGGCGATGCGCAGGCGAACCGAACGCTTCAAGGCGTCGGAGATCAGCGTGACGTTGCAGAGGTTCGGCATGAACCGCGTGCGCGTCTTGTGGTTGGAGTGGCTGACGAGATTCCCGGACAGAACGGCTTTCCCGCTCAACTCGCAACGGCGCGCCATGGCAACTTTCCTTCTTGTCGCGGCGGGGCCGCTTGATGCTAACGCGGCCAACCCGCAGGAAAACCCGCCGGAGAGAACCGCTTCTGGGGTGAGTTCAGACCTCGATCCGAAGAAGCGCTCCATGTGCAGGGGAGGCTTCGATGGATGCGCGGCGGGCGGCAGATGCGCGTCGCCGGGGTCTAACGCTCGATGTGTCGGACGCGGGTGTATAGTCGAGCGGGACGGACGCGTCAAGGCGAGCACAGGTGCGTGAGAGCCACGAAAGCGTCGGATTCTTAATGAATCTGATGTTACCAAAAGCGTCGTTTCGAAGCTTTCCTGTCACACGGTTTTGCTGATGTCCCCTCGGGCCTTGTCCTACCTCGCTGCCGCCGTGGCGGCGTCCGCGTTCGTCCTGCCGACCAGCGCCTTCGCCGACCAGGTGCGCGCGCGCTACGCCGTAACGCTGCTCGGCATCCCGCTCGGCGCGGCGTCGCTCGACGGCGACGTCGGAGCGGGCGGTTACAAGATCGCCGTCAACGCCAAGCTCGCGGGCCTCGCCGCCATGGTGTCGAGCTCGCGCGGCGCGGCGACAGCCGCCGGGGCCTACCTGAGGGGCGCGATCGTGCCGTCGGCTTACGCCAACACCTCGTCGAACGCCAAGGAGACCCGGACGGTCCGGATGTCCATGCAGGGCGGCGCCGTGAAGGGCGTCGACGTTTCGCCGCCGGTCGATCCGGTGCCCGATCGCGTGCCGCTGACCAACGCCCACACGCGCAACATCGTCGATCCGCTGAGCGCGCTCATCATGCCGGTGCCGGGCGCCGACGCGGTCGTCGGGCCGGCGGCCTGCAATCGCACGCTGCCGGTCTACGACGGGTTCACGCGCTTCGACGTCACGCTGACCTACGCGGGAACGCGGCCCGTTCGCGCCAAGGGCTATTCCGGGCAGGCGGTCGTCTGCAACGCCCGCTACACGCCGATCGCCGGCCACCGCAATCGCAAGCCCGTGCAGTTCATGGCCGACAACAAGGACATCCAGGTCTGGCTGGCCCCGGTCGGCGACACGCGCGTGGTGGTGCCATTCCGCATCTCCGTCGCGACGATGATCGGCACCACCGTGATCGAGGCGACCGAATTCGGGTCGGATGGGTCCCGTACGCCCGAGCTTTGACGGGGCCTCGCAATCGGCAGCTTTCGTCCTATATCTTCGTTGACATGAAGCGCGATGCGAGTCCGCCCGGCGAGTCTGAAAAATCGCCTGGTAGGTCCCGAGGACTCGCTCCGATTCGCAACATGTGGGGTCTGCATCGCGGACAGCGCCAGATGTTGGGGTGAACAAAGCCGGACTCATCCCGAGTCGCCGATTCGGGCCCGATTCGTTCACGCCTCGTTCGAATGACGATTTACCTTGTCACCATGGACAGGGAACCACTTGGCGGCTGAGTGGGATTGTACTAACGGGGCGAACCCTGCGGGGAGCGTCCGTCCGGGCAGCAGAGGCAGGCCGATTCGCCGATGAACGTTCCCTTCCTTGAGAGGCCCGCCAAGACCAAAGCGCTGAAGCCCGGAGAGCGGGCGGCCCGCGTGACGGCCGTGCTTGGGCCCACCAACACCGGCAAGACGCATCTGGCGATCGAGCGGATGCTCTATCATTCGTCCGGCGTGATCGGCCTGCCGCTGCGCCTTCTGGCGCGCGAGGTTTACAATCGCGTGGTCGAAAAAGTCGGGGCCGACGCGGTCGCGCTCATCACCGGCGAAGAGAAGATCAAGCCGAAACATCCGCGCTACTGGATCTCGACCGTCGAGGCGATGCCGCGCGATCTCGATGTCGCGTTCGTCGCGATCGACGAAGTGCAGCTCGGCGCCGATCTCGATCGGGGGCATGTCTTCACCGATCGCCTGCTCAACCGCCGTGGACGCGACGAAACGCTGCTGCTGGGCGCGGAGACCGCCCGCCCGCTGATCGAGCGGCTGCTGCCGGGCGTGCAGATCATCACGCGCCCGCGCCTGTCGCAGCTGACCTTTGCGGGCGAGCGCAAGCTGTCGCGGCTGCCGCGCCGCAGCGCCGTCGTCGCCTTCTCGGCCGAAGAGGTCTACGCCATCGCCGAGGTCCTGCGCCGCACGCGCGGCGGCGCCGCCGTGGTGCTCGGCGCGCTGTCGCCGCGTACGCGCAACTCGCAGGTCGAGCTCTATCAGTCGGGCGAGGTCGACTACATCGTCGCGACCGACGCCATCGGCATGGGCCTCAACCTCAATGTCGACCACGTCGCCTTCGCGGGCGACCGCAAATACGACGGCTGGCAGTATCGTCGTCTGTCGCCCTCCGAAATGGGCCAGATCGCCGGCCGCGCCGGGCGGCACATTCGCGACGGCACCTTCGGCACGACGGGTCGCTGCCCGCCGTTCGACGAGGAAACCGTCGCCATGCTCGAGCAGCATCGCTTCAATCCGCTCACCGTCTTCCAGTGGCGCAACAGCCATCTCGATTTCTCGACCATCGACGCGCTGCAGCACTCGCTCGAGATGCTGCCGGATGAAAGCGGCCTCAGCCGCGCGCCTCTTGCCGAAGACGTGATCGTGCTCGACATCCTGGCCCGCGACGAGGATGTGCGACGCCAGACCAAGACCAAGGCCGACATCCAGCGGCTCTGGGAAGTCTGCCAGGTGCCGGACTATCGCAAACTGTCGCCGGCAGCCCATTCCGAACTGGTGCAGACGCTTTTCAAATTCGTCCTTCGCGCCGGACGGGTGCCGGACGAGTGGTTCAGCCTGCATCTCGAGGCGTTCAACCGGACCGACGGCGACATCGACGCGCTGTCGGCGCGCATCGCGCAGGTGCGCACCTTCAACTACATTTCTAACCGACCTGACTGGTTAAAGGACCCTGAGCATTGGCAGGGCGTCACGCGTCAGGTAGAGGACAGTCTTTCGGACGCTTTACACGAGCGCCTCGCCCAACGGTTCGTTGACCGGAGAACGAGCGTTCTGATGCGCCGCTTGAGAGAGAACGCGATGCTTGAAGCGGAAATCACCGCAGCCGGTGATGTGCTGGTCGAAGGTCAGCACATCGGACAACTCCATGGAGTCCGCTTCACACCGGACCCGCAGGCCGCAGGCGAGGCCGCCCGAACCCTGAACGCCGCAGCGCAAAAAGCGCTCGCGAGCGAGATCGAGGGGCGGGCGCAGCGCATTCACGAGGCAGTCGACGAGGCCTTCGTCCTCGCCAATGACGGCGTGATCCGCTGGCTCGGCGAGGCGGTCGGCA
>JAQGKM010000351.1 GCA_028290125.1 Hyphomicrobiales bacterium
ACGCCGGGCGTCTTTCCGCTTACTTGAAGCGATAGGTGATGCGGCCCTTGGTCAGGTCGTAGGGCGTCATTTCCACGAGCACCTTGTCGCCGGTCAGCACGCGGATGCGGTTCTTGCGCATCTTGCCGGCCGTGTGGGCGATGATCTCGTGATCATTTTCGAGCTTGACCCGAAACGTCGCGTTGGGGAGCAATTCGCTCACCACGCCGGGGAATTCCAGCAGTTCTTCTTTGGACATGTGTCAGCAGTTCTCCGGCGGCGGTCCATGCCGGCCGGTTAATCGGCGGTGCAGACGGCCAGGACAATGGGTGAAGTGGGCGGACCCTAATCGAGAACCGCCCATTTGTGAACAGAAGACGAGCGCCCTGAGAGCGCCAAACGACGCAATTTCGGGCGAAAGACGTCCGAAAGGCCTCGTCTCAGGCTTTCCGGGCGCCCTCTGGCGCAAGAAGAGCCGCCGCCGAGGCCTCATCGGCGAGCGTCATCGCGCGGTGCCGGCGCATGGCGAGCGGCACCATCGCAAGGTAGGCGAGCGTCAGGCCGACCAGAACCTCCATCGGGAAGGTCGCGAGCAGCAGCACCAGGGCGGCCACGGCGAACAGCACCGGGATGAACCAGTCGCGCGGGACGCGGCCGATCTGCTTGCCCGAGAAATGCGGAATGCGGCTCACCATCAGGAACGCGATGGCGATCACATAGGCGATCTCGATATAGGTGAAGAGACGGCCTTCCGGCAGGCCCACGACCGAATATTTCAGATAGATCGGCAGCATGGCGCAGATGGCGCCGGCCGGAGCCGGCATGCCGACGAAGAACTGCGCGTGCCAGGCCGGCTTGTTCGGGTCGTCGATCATGACGTTGAACCGCGCAAGACGCAGCGCGGCGGCGATGGCGAAGACCATGGCGGCGAACCAGCCGAAGCTCGGCGCCTGATGCAGGCTCCAGAAGTACAGCAGGAACGCCGGTGCCACGCCGAAGTCGACGAAATCGGCCAGCGAGTCGAGTTCGGCGCCGAAGCGGGACGCGCCGTCGAGCGCGCGGGCCAGACGCCCGTCGAGCCCGTCCAGCACCGCCGCGCAGACGATGAACACCGCCGCCATCTCGAATTTCGCCTCGGCGGCGAAGCGGATCGACGTCAGGCCGAGGCAGATCGCCAGCAGCGTCACGAGATTGGGCAGGACGATGCGCATCGGGATACGCGAGAAGCGCCGCCTGCGACGTCCGTTCAGGGGGGCGCTCCCGGTGTCCATGTCCAACTCGTCCCGCTCGATGCCCATCAACCGACCTTGTAGCTGCGGCGCGGCTCTGTCGAGGAAAGATCGGCCAGAACCGTCTCGCCCGCAATCGCCTTCGAGCCGAGGCCGACCAGCGGCACGGCGTTGTCGGGCATGTAGACGTCGACGCGCGAACCGAAGCGGATGAGGCCGAAGCGCTCGCCGGTGCCGATCGAATCGCCCTCGCGCGAGAAGGACAGGATGCGGCGCGCGATCAGGCCGGCGATCTGCACCACGCCGAAGCGCCCGGCGGCCGACTCGATGATGAGCGAATTGCGCTCATTATCCTCGCTCGCCTTGTCGAGATCGGCGTTGACGAACAGGCCCGGCTTGTAGGCGATGCGCGTGATGCGCCCGGTCACGGGGGCCCGGTTCACGTGGCAGTCGAATACCGACATGAACACCGAGATGCGCGACATGGGCTTGTCGCCGAGGCCCAGTTCCGGCGGCGGCGTGAAGTAGCCGATCGACGACACGATGCCGTCGGCGGGCGAGACGATCAGCCCCTCGCGCAGGGGCGTGACGCGCGGCGGGTCGCGGAAGAAATACGCGCACCAGGCCGTGAGGATGAAGCCAATCCAGCCGAGCGGCGACCAGACCCAGGCGAGGATCAGGGCGATGACGGCGAAGATCGCGATGAACTTGTAGCCCTCCGGATGGATCGGGACGATCTGACGGCGGACGGAATCGATCATGGACATGGATGGCTGAGGCTCCGTTCGGGACGCCTTTTCGCAAATTGGCGGCCGGAAGTCACGCGCCGGGGTGTATAAGGCGTACTTTCCGCCCGTTCGCCCGGAGTTTGGGCGCCGTGCGACACAACCAATTGGCTCCAACGGGCGTTGCCGTTCGAAATTTCCCCCTCAGAACTGTCGACAAAGGCCCTGTTATGAAGCTCTTCGAGTGCCAGGTTTGCGCACAACCGCTGTTTTTCGAAAATGAAGCCTGCGAAAAATGCGGCCATCGCCTGGGCTTCGCGCCGGCGACGCGACGACTCGTCGCGCTGGATCCGGCTCTGGACGGCGCCTTCGTGCCGGCGGCGAACCGTTCCGCCATCTGGGCGCAGGGCGAACCGCGCCCGGTGCGCTTTTGCGTCAACGCCGAACAGGGCGTCTGCAACTGGCTGATCGAAGAAGGCGAACACGGCACGCATGATGCCTATTGCGAATCGTGCAAGCACAACCGGACGATCCCCGACCTCTCCGATCCGTCGCAGAAAGACCTCTGGCGCAAGATCGAGAACGCCAAGCACCGCCTGTCCTACACGCTGCTGGCGCTCCGCCTGCC
>JAQGKM010000469.1 GCA_028290125.1 Hyphomicrobiales bacterium
ATCTTCATGGTGATCGTCGTCGACGGCCTGTTCGCGATGTTCTTCGCCTCGATCCGGTATTGAGGGATGCGCGTGATGCCTTTGTCTCGTCACTGCGAGCTTCGTCGCTTCGCTCCTCGCAATGACGCCCCCGGAGTCTCCGCATGACCCACGCGCACGCACCCGCTCACAACACCGACGATGTCCCCGCGATCCGCGTGCGCGGCATTACGGTCGGCTTCGGCGAAAAACTCATTCTCGAAAACCTCGATCTCGCCGTGCGGCGCGGCGAAGTCATGGGCTTCGTCGGTGGTTCGGGCACCGGCAAGTCAGTGCTGACGCGAACAGTGCTGGGCCTCGTGGAGCAGCGCGCCGGGACCATCGAGGTTTTCGGCCAGGACCTCGCCACCTTGTCGAAGGACGAGCATCGCGCGCTCGAACGGCGCTGGGGCGTTCTCTTCCAGCATGGCGCGTTGTTTTCCAGCTTGACCGTTCGGCAGAACATCCAGGTGCCGATGCGCGAATATCTGAACCTGTCGCAGGGGTTGATGGACGAACTCGCCATGCTGAAGATCCGCATGGTTGGTCTGAACCCTGATGCGGCGGACAAATTTCCGTCAGAACTGTCGGGCGGCATGATCAAGCGCGCAGCGCTTGCCCGCGCGCTGGCGCTCGATCCCGAGATCCTGTTTCTCGACGAGCCAACGTCCGGCCTCGACCCGATCGGCGCGGCGGAATTCGACGCGCTGATCGCGACCTTGCAGAAAACGCTGGGACTCACCGTCTTCATGGTGACGCACGATCTCGACAGCCTGTACTCGATCTGTGACCGCATTGCCGCGCTCGCGGACAAAAAGGTCATTGCAGCCGGGACTTTGCAGGAGATTCTTGCGGTCGATCACCCATGGGTGAAGTCCTATTTCCATGGCGAGCGCGCCCTGCGCCGCGACGGTGTGGCGGATGCGCCGCGCCCTTGAAAGCGCCATGAAAGGCTGCGAGTGTCCGGGGCTTGAAACGGGCCGCGATGGCCTGCCGATTCGTGCGCTTTCGATGCTGGACAGGGACATTCACGGATAATGGAAACCAGGGCCAATTACACCTTGATCGGGGCCTTTGCGCTGGCGGTGATCGCCGGTGCGTTTCTGTTCGTGTTCTGGTTCTCCGGCGGCGCCAACAAGCAGTCTGGCCGCGACTCCTTCCGCATTGTCTTTTCCAGTTCGGTGTCGGGCCTGACGCGCGGCAGCCAGGTGCTGTTCAACGGCCTCAAGGTTGGCGAAGTCACCAACATCGACCTCGCGCCCGATCCGTCGGAAGTCTACGCGATGATCGAGGTCGACGGCCGCACGCCCGTCAAGACCGACACCCGCGCGCGCCTTGAGTACCAGGGCCTGACCGGCGTCGGTTCGATCGCGCTGACGGGCGGCTCGGCGGACGCCAAGCGCCTCGCCGCCGACAACTCGGGAGTCGCGGAAATCCGCGCCGAACGCTCGGATTTCCAGAACATTGTCGAGACACTGCAGGATCTCACCCGCAAGGTCGACAGCGTGCTGAACAAGGCCGACACCATCGTCACCAACAACGCCGACTCGATCGGCCGCACGGTGAAGAACGTCGAGACGTTCACGGATGCGCTCTCCGCCAATGCGGGCGGCGTGAAGGACTTCCTCGCCGGAATGGCGGATCTCGGCGCCACCATCCGGCCGCTCTCGCAGAAGCTCGAAGTGCTGGCGACTGACGTCGACAAGCTCGTCACTGCGGTCGATCCCGCGAAGGTGCGCAGCATTGTCGCCAACGCCGACGACTTCGTCACTGCGCTCGGCAAGAACAAGCAGAACATCGACTCGCTTCTGGCGGACGCCTCCAAGGTGGCGCGCGACCTCGGCGCGCAGACCGCGAAGCTCGACAGCGTCATGACCAGCGCGCAGGACATCGCCCGCGCGGTCGACGCCAAGAAGGTCTCGCACGCGGTCGACTCACTCGACCAGTTCGCCACCGTTCTCGACCAGAACCGGACGAATACCGACAACGTGATGAAGAACGCCGCCGAACTGACCGCGAAGCTCAATGCCTCCGCCGACAAGATCGACGGCGTGCTGGCCTCCGTGCAGGGCTTCCTCGGCGGACCGGGATCGTCGGGCATGTTCTCCGACATCGGCGAAGCCGCCAAGGGCATCCGCAAGCTCGCCGACAATCTCGACCTCCGCACGAAGGAAATCACCGCAGGGATCAAGAACTTCACCGGCCCGGGCCTGAAGAACTACGAGGCGCTCGCCGTCGACGGCCGCCGCACGCTGGACGAGATCAACCGCACCGTCCGCTCGCTCGGACGCGATCCGCAGCAGGTCCTGTTCGGCGCCAAGCCCAGCGTTCCGGAATACGGCGGGCGCTGAGGCCACACCTTCCATCTTTCGCACTGACGCACCGCATGCCCCCGCTTGCGTCAGTGCTTCCGCTGCTGTTCTGTTGAACGTAGCTGGAATCAATTGCCTTGGAGTTCGCGTGAACCGTCGCAGCCCGATCCTTCCGAAGATGCGGCCCTATTTCACGCCTATCTTTCGCAGTGGAGCGCTCGGTTGCGCCCTGCTGCTCGCCGGTTGCGGCGCCTCGCCTCTTTCGACATTCGATCTCTCCGCGCCTACCGCCGGCGTCAAGGCCCGCAGCGCCCGCGGCGTGCTCGTGATCCCCGAGCCCAGCGCGTCGTCGCCGACCGACGGCGAGCGGATCGTGGTGCGCACGGGCCCGTCCGCCGTGGCCGTCATCAAGGGCGCGCAATGGACCGAGCGCC
>JAQGKM010000034.1 GCA_028290125.1 Hyphomicrobiales bacterium
GGGTCGAGCAGCTGGCGGTCACCCATCGACGTGGTGATCGCGGCGCGCAGGCCGATGTCGCGATAGGCGGCGGCCGGGCCATCGAAGGCTTCGAAGTCGCCCATCTTGTTGATGAGATCGTCCTGCACCGTGGTGACGCCCGAGCGCACGCTCTCGATGGCGAGCAGCATGGTGCGCAGGTAGTGGAAGCGCTCGGGCATGCGCTTCATCGTGAAGGGCGGGTAGATGTGCAGCAGCCAGACTTCGAGCGGCAGCGCGTCCCAGAACCCTTGCGCGAAACTCTCGTTCGAGTGCGTATGCGCGTTGATGAAGCCGGGCAGGGCGAGCCGCTTCGATCCATCGATCACCTGTGGTGATGCGGCGGCGACGGACGCGTCGTCGAGCAGGTTCTCGCCGATCTTCGCGATCACGCCGTCGGCGATGAAGATGTCGACGCCCGACTGGTGCGGCGTTCCAGCCCCGGCGATGTAGGTGACGTTGCGCAGAAGCAGCGCGGGAGCGGGCAGGGATGACGACATGAGGACCTCGTGTTTCGCTCAAAACAGAGGCAAGTCATGTGCCAGCGACGCTAGTGTCCCTTCGCGGGTTCCGACGCCGGGATGATCCCGCCGGAGTAGAGGATTTCGCCGAGAAGGACTTCAGGCTCGCCGTCGAACATGTCGAGCAGGCTCTGGGTGATCCAGCTGTGCGCCAGCGCATTGGCGGCAAGCGCGCTCTCGCGATCCTTGTAATAGGTCACCGAACCGGCGACGCCGTCGCCCGCATCGAAGATCGAATAGCCGATGAAGCCCGGCTCCTTGCTGAGAATGGCCATCAATCCCGTCGCGGCGCGTTGCGCAGCGTCGTGCACGGAGTGCAGGTGCGGGAATTTGCGGATGACCAGATGCATGGATGTCTCCGAAGGCGTGCCGGATGATCGCCCTATGCTGTCGTGGATTGCAAGCGCTACCAAAGAGAAGAGTTGTGGCGCTCGTCATTGCGAGGAGCCGAAGGCGACGTGGCAATCCATGGCAGCCGCCAGATGGATGGCTTCGTCGCTCCGCTCCTCGCAATGACGAGGCGTCACCAGCTTCAGCTGGCGAGCTTCTGCGCGATGATCTCTTCGCAGCGCTTGTTGCGCTCGTCGATGAACTTGCCGGTCATGGCTTCGCGCAGTTCGGGCGAGGGATCGGCGAGGCCGTAACGGTCGGGGCCGTTCATCATCTTGCCCCAGTAATCGGGCGTGCCGACGACATGGGTGGCTTCGTCGATCGTGTCGACCTCGGCGGTGTATTCGGTGACGAAGCCGTTTGGCTCGATAAAATAGGAGAACAGGTTGTTGCCCGGTCCATGACGGCCGACGCCCCAGCCGATCTTGTAACCGTGCTTCTTCATGCGGCCGGCGCCACGCATCAGGCCGTCGAAGTTCGAGACTTCATAGGCCATGTGGTTGAGGCTCGGGCCCTGCGCGCGGGCGAGCGCGACGGAGTGGTGATAGCTGGAGCAGCGGATGAAGTTCATGCGCGCGGTGGAATCCGTCAGGCGGAAGCCGAGCACTTCGGTGAAGAAGCGTTCCTGCGAGTCGAGGTCGGCGACGTTGAACACGACATGCGACAGTTTTTGCGGGCGCGAATGATCGCGGAAGTCGCCGTCGCCATGTGTCGCGACATCGCTCGAGATGTTGAGCATCTGGCCTTCGGGCGTCTTCACCGAAAAGCCGTAGCCGCCGCCCGCGATGGCGGGCAGGTCCATCGGCGCGGAGACGATCTCGCATCCCATCGCCTTGGCCTTGGCATGCAGGCCATCGACCGAGGCGCGGTCGGCGGCGGCAAAATTGGCGGCCAGGAACCCCGCGCGCGGGCGCTCGTGGATGGCGAGCACATGGTGCTCCTTGCCGGCGGCGCGCATGTAGAGGACACCATTATCGCCCGAAACGGCGGTCAGGCCCCAGGCGTTGGAATAGAAGTCGGCCGTCTCCTTGAGGTCGTGCACGGCGAGCTCGACGCCCCGCAGCCCATTGACGCGAATGTTGCTCATGCGATCCCCTCCGGCGAGCGGGCGCGCGGCCCGTCTTTCTGCTTTGTCTGCGCCATATTAAATCGGCCTTCACAGAAAGGCGAGGGCCCGCGATTGCGGAACCCCGGCTGGCTTGGCCGGATTGCCGGAGAGGAGAACTTACATGACGTCCAGGATCCTCGTCTTCTATGGCTCGTACCGCTCGGACCGGCTGGGCATCCGGCTCGCCGATTATCTCGTGGCGCAATTCGCCGCCCGGGGCGCGCAGGCCGAATTGATCGACGCCATGAAGGTCGGGCTGCCGATGCTCGACCGCATGTACAAGGAGCATCCGAAAGGGCAGGCGCCCGCCGCCATGGAGGAGCTGGCGGAAAAGATCCGCACGGCGGACGCCTTCGTCTTCGTGACGGGCGAATATAATTGGGGCCAGCAGCCCGGCCTGAAGAACCTGACCGATCATTTTCTGGAGGAATGGTTCTGGCGGCCCGCCGCCATCGCGAGCTATTCGGCCGGCCGGCTCGGCGGCGCGCGGTCCAACAGCATCTGGCACGGCACGTTGTCGGAGATGGGCATGGCGGTGATTTCCAGCACGCTCACCGTCGGACAGATCGCCGAGGCGATCGACCCGCAGGGCAAGCCGACCGGCCCGGCCGGGCAGGCGCTGGAGAAAAGCTTCCCGCGCTTCGCTGACGATCTCGCCTGGTGGACGGAAGCCGCGCAGGCGCAAAAGGCGAAGCGAGCGCCGCCGTATTGAACAGCGTCGCCTCTCGCCGTCATTGCGAGCGGAGCGAAGCAATCCAGGCACGTACCGTCGTCGGTTGGCGCGTGGTCGTTAAGGTAGCTTGCGCGGCCTCTGGATTGCTTCGCTATGCTCGCAATGACGGCGGTAAGTCCTATGATAGGAATTTCTTCTTGACAGCGTGACGCTGTCCGTGTAGGGTTCGGTCATTCTCCACCAGTGCGCGCAGAGCCGCCCCGCGAGCAGCGCGCGTCCAATCCTCACAGGACCTCCCGCATGAAAAAGCCCGGCAAGGCTGCGCTCGCCCGTGCGCGTGCGCTTTATGAGGCCGGCGAGACACCGCTGGCGAAAATCGCCGCGACGCTCGGCCTGTCGCCCGCCGCCTTTCGAACCTTGCGCAAGCGCGAGGACTGGCCGGCGCGCGGCGCGGTGGCGTCGCCGCCCGTCGCGATTGCACCGGCAGAGGCCGGCGACGAGACGCTCGACACGCTGGCGCTGGAGCGGCGCCTCGTGCGGGCGCTGCGACGCGAGATCGCGCGGGCCGAAAGCGAGATCGAAAACACCGCCCATCCCGGCGCCGAACGCAAGGCGCGCATTCTTGGCCTGCTGGTGAAGACGCTCGGCGACCTTCGTCGCCTCGGCGCCGCCGACAAAGCGCAAACGCAAAGGGGCGCCGATGACGGACCAGAGCCTGCCCGAGACGAGGCTCCCCGCGAGCTGGCCGCATTGCGAGAGGCGCTTGCTGAACGGATTGAAAGCCTGCGCGGCGAACGGAACGCTGGATGAGGCGCTTGACGGTCTGTCTGCGCGCGATCTCGAAACGCTGCTGAATAGCTGGGATTTCAGCGCGCGCGACGATCAGTGGCCGCCGATGCAAGCGCAGGGCGGCGGACCGTGGACGGTCTGGCTGATCATGGGCGGGCGCGGCGCCGGCAAGACGCGCAGCGGCGCCGAATGGGTGCGCGGCATGGCGCTCGGCCTGCCGGGATTTTCCAACGCGCCGGTCGGGCGCATCGCGCTTGTCGGTGAAACGGCGGCGGATGTGCGCGACGTCATGATCGAGGGCGTCTCCGGCCTGTTGTCGGTTCATGCGCGCGACGAGCGCCCGTTGTGGGAGCCCTCGCGACGGCGTCTCGCCTGGCCGAACGGCGCGATGGCGCAGGCGTTTTCGGCGGAAGATCCCGAAAGCCTGCGGGGCCCGCAATTCGGCTGCGCCTGGCTCGACGAGCTCGGCAAATGGCGCAAGCCCGAGGAGACGTTCGACATGCTGCAATTCGGGCTCCGCCTCGGCGAACATCCGCGACAGGTGGTGACGACGACGCCGCGCCCGGCGCCCATCCTGAAACGCCTGCTCGCCGACAGGCGCACGGCGGTGACGCGGGCGCCGACGCAGGCCAACGCACGCAATCTCGCGGCGGACTTTCTGGAGTTGATCGTCACCCGCTACGCCGGCACGCGGCTCGGACGCCAGGAATTGCTCGGCGAAATGATCGACGAGCGCGCCGACGCTTTGTGGACGCGCGACATGCTCGAAGAATGCCGGCGCGACGCGGCGCCGCCGTTGCGCCGCATCGTCGTGGCGATCGATCCGCCGGCGTCTTCGCATGCGCGCGCCGACGCCTGCGGCATCGTGGCGGCGGGCATCGACGCCGACGGCCACGTGCATGTGCTCGACGACGCCTCGCTCAGCGCGGCGCGCCCGGCGAAATGGGCGCGCGCCGCAGTGGCGCTCTACCATGCGCGCGAGGCCGACGATCTCGTCGCCGAAGTGAACCAGGGCGGCGAGATGGTCGCCGCCGTCATCGGCGAGGCGGATGCGAATGTGCCTGTGCGGCAGGTGCGGGCGACACGCGGGAAATATCTGCGCGCGGCGCCGGTGGCGCAGCTTTACGAGCAGGGCAGGGTGCACCACATCGGCGCCTTCCCGGGGCTGGAAGACGAAATGTGCGCCTTCGGCCCGAACGGTCTCGACAACGGCCGCAGCCCCGATCGACTCGACGCGCTGGTCTGGGCGGTGACGGCGCTCGCGCTCGGCCGCGAGGCGGGCGAGCCAAAGGTGCGGCGGATTTAGAGGTTTCGCTCGTCATTGCTATTCAGATCCACCATTTCGCTGATCGAAAAAGCCTGCAAGCGACGCTTGGAATCCCCCTCCCCCTTGAGGGGAGGGGCTAGGGGTGGGGGTCGTGAGGCGCTTGCAGCACACCAGCAATCCTTGTTCGGATCATCGGAAACATGCGTCGACCCCCACCCCGCTCGCCTTCGGCGAGTCGCCCTCCCCTCAAGGGGGAGGGAAAGGCATGCGTCGCACGCAAGATTGCGATCAACGCATTTGTGAAACTGCACAATTGCGAGACGTCGCTGCGCTTCTCGCAATGACGACACTCAAAGGGAAATGACATGTCATCCTTCATCACGCGCCTTCTCGGCGCGGCGGCGCCCGTGCGTGTCGCGCAGGCGAAATCCTCGCGCAGCGCAGCGGTCTTTCCGATCGGATTGCCGGGTCTCACGCGTCCGCAGCCGCGCCGTCTTTCTGAACTCGTCAAGCAGGGCTACGAGCAGAATCCGATCGTCTTCCGCGCCGTGCGCATGGTGGCGGAGGCGGTGGCGTCCGTTCCCTGGCTTGCCTATGTGGATGGGCTCGAGGCACCCGATCATCCGATGCTTTCGCTGATGAAGGCGCCCAACGCCGCGCAGACGGATGCGACTTTCATCGAGACGCTCGTCGCCAATCTCATGCTGTTCGGCAACGCCTATGTCGAGGGCGTCAGCGTCGAGGGCGCCTTGCAGGAGCTGCATGCTCTGCGGCCCGATCGCATGACCATCGTGCCGGGTTCGAACGGCTGGCCGGTCGCGTTCGAGTACAAGGTCGGCGCAGATCTCGTGCGCTTTCCGGCCGGCGAGGGGCCGGGCGCGATCCTGCATTTCAAGTTTCATGCGCCGCTCGACGATTACTACGGAGCCGCGCCGCTCGCCGCCGCCGAAACCGCCATCGACATCCACAATGCCGCCGGCCAATGGAATCGCGCGCTGCTGGAAAACGCCGCGCGTCCCTCCGGCGCGCTGGTCTATGCGGGGCCGGAAGGCGCGAGCCTTTCGGAAGAGCAGTTCACGCGGCTGAAGGCCGAGCTCGACGAGTCGTTCTCTGGCTTCCGCAACGCCGGGCGCCCGTTGCTGCTGGAAGGCGGGCTCGACTGGAAGGCGTTGTCGCTGACGCCGAAGGACATGGATTTCATCGAGGCGAAAGCCGCTGCCGCGCGCGAGATCGCGCTGGCGTTCGGCGTGCCGCCGATGGTGCTCGGCCTGCCGGGCGACAACACCTACGCCAATTATCAGGAAGCCAATCGCGCCTTCTGGCGCCAGACCGTGCTGCCTTTCGCAGCCCGCTTGCAGGCGTCGTTCGCGAGCTGGGCGCGCGGCGCCTTCGGGCCGTTCGAGCTGCGGCTGAACGTCGACGGGCTCGACGCGCTCGCGGCTGAGCGCAGCGCTGAATGGGCGCGCATCGGCGCGGCGACGTTTCTCACCGACGACGAGAAGCGCGAGGCGCTGGGCTACGGCCCGCGAGCGGCATCACACTAGCCGTCATTGCGAGCGGAGCGAAGCAATCCAGTCACGAGTCTGCGAGATCCCGCAGCATGGTCGCGACCGTTGGTGGCGACGGCAGGCATGCGAGTCCGGATTGCTTCGCTCCGCTCGCAATGACGAACGGAGTTTGCAAACCATGTCCGACATCACCCAGAGCGTCATTCAGCGCGGCGATCTCGCGCATCTGACGCTGTTCTTGTGGGCCACCGGCGCGTCGTCGCTGCTGGTCTTCGCGCTGCGCGAATGCGCGGCCGCCAATCGTCGGTTCGACGACTTCGTGCGCGAACTGTCCCGCTTCAACCGCCGCTTTGGAGAAAGCAAATGAGGCTGTTTTCGTTTCAGAGGCCGCGCCGTCCGGATTCCACGCGGGTGTTCCGGCGCTTTCTCAAACTTCTCGAGCGCCGCCTCGTGCGTGCGGAGGCGGCGTGATGCTGGAGCGCAAGGTCGTCAGCGCACGCGCGCTGCACCAGCGCGACGGCAAGTCGGCGCTGTCGCTGAACGAGGACGGCACGTTCGAGGGCTACGCCAGCATCTTCGGGCTCGTCGATCTCGGCGGCGACCAGGTGGCGCCCGGCGCTTTCAAGCAGTCGCTCGGCCGGCGCGGCGTCCGTCAGGTCCGCATGCTCTGGCAGCATGACCCTGCGGCGCCGATCGGCAGCTGGCTCGCGATCGAGGAGGACTGGCGCGGCCTGAAGGTGAAGGGCCGCCTCAACCTCGCCGTCGCGAAGGCGCGCGAGGCTTTGGCGCTTCTGCGCGAAGGCGCCGTCGATGGCCTGTCCATCGGCTTTCGCGTGAAGACCGCGCGCAAGACCGCAGGCGGCGGCGTGCGCCGCCTGCTCGAACTCGACCTGTGGGAAATTTCCATCGTGACCTTTCCCATGTTGCCGCAGGCGCGCGTCACGCTCGTGAAGCACGCCGAAGATCATTTTCACTGAAGAGGAATTTTCATGACCGCGATTGAAACCAAGTCCATCGGCTCCGAAAACGTCATCGACGAGATGCACCGCGTGTTCGGCGCGTTTCGTGAAACCAACGACGAGCGCCTGACGCAGATCGAGCGCCGGCTGACGTCGGACGTCGTCACCGAAGAGAAGCTGACGCGCATCGACGCCGCGCTCGACGACACGCGCAAGCGCATGGACCGCATGCTGGTCGAGAAGTCGCGCCCGCCGCTCGCAGGCGAGACGCGCGAGGAGCCGATGAGCCGCGAGCACAAGGCGGCGTTCCGCTCCTACATGCGCACCGGCGAGGCGGCAGGGCTGAAGACCATCGAAGAGAAAGCGCTCTCGTCGGGCTCGGGTCCGGACGGCGGCTATCTCGTGCCGGTGCCGGCTGAACGCGAGATCCTGCGGCGCATGGCCAATATCTCGCCGATCCGCGCCATCGCGAGCGTGCGCGAGATTTCGACCGCGACGTTCAAGAAGGCTTTCTGTCCGGTCGGTCCCGCGTCGGGCTGGGTCGGCGAGGCCGACGCGCGTCCGCAAACCGCGTCGCAGCAGATCGCCGACCTGAGCTTTCCGGCGATGGAGCTCTACGCCATGCCGGCCGCGACGCAGACGCTGCTCGACGATGCCGTCGTCGACATCGAACAATGGATCGCCGAAGAAGTTGACGTCGTCTTCGGCGAACAGGAAGGCGCCGCCTTCATCAACGGCAACGGCGTCGCCAAGCCGACGGGGCTGCTCGCCTATCCCAAGAGCACGGTCGCGGCCTGGGGCTGGGGCAAGACAGCCTATCTGCCGACCGGCGTCGCGGGCGGCTTTGCGGCGACCAATCCGTCCGACGTGCTGATCGATCTCGTCTACACGCTGCGCTCGGCCTACCGGCAGAATGCGAAGTTCCTGATGAACCGCAAGACGCAGGCGCTGATCCGCAAGTTCAAGGCGACGACCGGCGAATATCTCTGGGCGCCGCCCGCGACGCTCGGCGCTCCCGCGACGCTGATGAACTTCCCGGTGGTGGAAGCCGAGGACATGCCAGACGTCGCCGCAGACTCGTTCTCGATCGCCTGCGCGGACTTCAACCGCTGCTACCTGATCGTCGATCGTGTCGGCATTCGCGTGCTGCGCGATCCTTATTCCACCAAGCCCTACGTGCTGTTCTACACGACCAAGCGCGTCGGCGGCGGCATCCAGGATTTCGATGCGATCAAGCTTTTGAAGTTCGGCGTCGCCTGATCACCTGACGCCCCAGCCTCGCAGCGTGTCCTCGATGAAGGCGCGCTGCGGGGCGAGACGCGCGGCTTGCGTGAGATCGCCGCAACGCTTCGCGCCGGAGCCTTGCGACCAGACGGTGACGGCGACGAGCGCGCCGCCATCTTGCGTGAGCATCGGGCCACCGGAATCGCCCGTGCAGGCGCCCAGCCCCTTGTTGGCGGGATCCTTCGCCCAGACGAGAATCTGCGACAGCGGCTCGCGCACGACGAGCGCGCCGCCGTGCAACTGGCCGCCGCTGCGCGCATCGCCCTCGCGGGTGAGGCCGTAGCCGGCGATTTGAAGACGCGCGCCGACGGCAGGCGTGACATCCCAGGCGATCGGAATGGGCCGGAAGCTCGCCGGCAGGGGATTGGCCAGCCGCACCAGCGCAAGATCGATGCTCCTGACACGCTTCTCCGTCGCATCCGCGCGGTAGAGCGGATGCACCGCGATCGCGAGCGCTTTCTGTTCGAGATCGCCGCCCGGCCAATAGGCGCGCAGGTTTTCAGGCGCGGTCACGCAATGGCCGGCGGTGAGCAGCACGTCGCGCGCAATCACGCTCGCCGTGCAGAAGGACGACCCGCGCGCATCGCGCTTCAGCAACATCAGCGTATGCGCCGCCGCCGCCGCCTCGTCGTGCGAGGGGCCGACCAATGCCTGGGCGGCGGTCGCGAAGCCGAGCAGCAACGCGGCGCCGAAAATCATGTGTTTCGCCATTCAGGCCTCCTGAGCGGCTGTTCCTAACGCAAACTTGCGGAGACTTCCAATGACGCCGATCCTCCTCGCCGGCCCTGCGGTCGAGCCGCTGGGTCTCGACGAGACGCGCCTGTGGCTGCGGCTCGACTCCAGCGACGACGATCAGCTCGTGCTGGCGCTCATTCGCGCCGCGCGCTCTGCGGTGGAGCAGGCGACGCGCCGCGCGCTCGTCGCGCAAAGCTGGCGGTTGCGGGTTGACCGCTGGCCGGTGGAGCGGCGGTTGAGATTGCCTCTGTCGCCGATTCTGTCGCTCGACGCCGTGCGGGTGTTCGATGCCGCAGGCGCTCCGACGCTCGCCGATCTCGCGGGCTTTCACATCGAGCCCGCGCGTGGCGCCACGCTGGTCTGCGATGCGCCGCCGCTCTCGCCTGGCCGTATCGCAAACGGGATCGAGATCGACATGACGGCAGGCTTCGGCGCGAGCGCGCAGGACGTGCCCGAGCCGTTGCGGATGGCGATGCGTCTGCTCGTCGCGCATTGGTACGAGCGACGCGGCGACGCGCTGCATGAGGATCGCATCTACACGCTGCCGGCCGGCGTCGCCGCCCTCGTCACGCCCTGGCGCGCCGCGAGGCTCGCATGAGCGCGCCCGCAATCGGCGCCCTGCGACGCCATTTCGCCGTCGAGGCGCCTGTCGCCGGCGCGGACGGAATGCTCAGTCACGAACTTCGTTTTCTCGCCTGGGGCGCTTTCGAGTCGACGAGCGACGGCGTCACCATTCGCCTTCGCGCGCGCGTCGGCATCGAGCCGGGCTGGCGCCTGCGGCTTGGCGCGCGCGCGTTCGAGATCGTCAACGTGCAGCAGGATGAAACGGCGTCGGGCTTCATGGCCTGCGCCTGCCGGGAGATCGCGCCATGATGTCTTTTCACGAGGTGCGTTTCCCGATCGA
>JAQGKM010000035.1 GCA_028290125.1 Hyphomicrobiales bacterium
CCGGGCGATGCGGCGTCGGGGCGCGACCAGGCGGCGTGACGCCGTCGACACTGAAGGACGAAACGACATTGGCCCAGATTTCCGTCTTGTTTCCGCAGCAGCCCTCGCCGGAGGAATCCGGCGTGGAGGAGGCCGCCATGCGCGAGGCCAAGCGCATCGCCGAGGCGCTGCTGTTCGCCGCCGCCGAGCCGGTCGAGGAAAGCGAGCTGCGCAAGCGACTGCCTGACAGCGTGAACACCCGCGAGTTGCTCGAGGCGCTGAAGGCCGATTATTCGACGCGTGGCGTCAATCTTGTGCGCGTCGGCTCGAAGTGGATTTTCCGCACCGCCGCCGATCTCGGCTACCTGCTCTCACGCGAGACGCAGGAGCAGAAGAAGCTGTCGCGCGCCGCGCTCGAGACGCTGGCGATCGTCGCCTATCACCAGCCGGTGACGCGCGCCGAGATCGAGGACATTCGCGGCGTCGCGATCTCGAAGGGCACGATGGACGTGCTGATCGAGACCGGCTGGGTGCGGCTGCGCGGTCGCCGCAAGGCGCCCGGCCGGCCGGTAACCTACGGCACGACCGACGCCTTCCTGCTCCATTTCGGTCTGGAAGCCATCACCGACCTGCCGGGTCTCGAAGAATTGAAGGGCGCCGGGCTCTTCGACGGACGCCTGCCGCAGGGCTTTGGCGTCCCCACGCCCAACGATTCCGCCGAGCTGACCGACAGCGAGGATCCGCTGGAGGGCGACCCCGACGACCTGTTCGCGCAGGTCACCGAGGAAACGCAGGCGGAAGCCTCCGCCGCCGTCGATGCCGCGGTCGACGCCGTCTCGCAGGCCGAGATGGAAAAGGTCACGGCCGCCATGGAGAAAGCCATCGAGGCGGCGGACGCCGCACGCGCCGAGGACGACGACGGCGAGGCGTGAGGCGGCGCTTATCCTTCTCCCGCTGGCGGGAGAAGGTGGCCTGCCTTGCAGGCCGGATGAGGGCGGCGGCGTCAGTCGAGACTTTCATTGAAAGCCCTTATCCGTCACGCTTCGCGCGCCACCTTCTCCCGCCTGTGCGGGAGAAGAGAATAGCTCTCCTTGTTTTTGCCGCGCCTGACGCATAGTTTCTCGACTCATCACGGTGATGCGGCCACAAGGCCCAGCCGACCGGAGGATTTCATGGGTAGCTTCTCTATCTGGCACTGGATCGTCGTCGGCGCGATTGCGCTTCTGCTGTTCGGCGGCAAAGGCAAGATTTCGGATCTGATGGGCGACGTCGCCAAGGGCATCAAGTCCTTCAAGAAGGGCATGGCCGAGGACGAGGACACCGCCAAGGTCGAGACTCCGCGCATCGACCAGCCGGTCTCGCCGGTGACGCATACGACCGCGGCGCCGACCTCGCCGACGACGCCGGTGCAGCCGGTCGACCACGAGCCGCGCAAGGCGAGCTGAGGCCACTTACCGATCCCCGACGGATCGCCGGCCGGTCACGTGCGCGCCCAGCGCGCGCGTGGGCGGCTTTGAGTTCAGGACGTACGTGGCATGTTCGATTTCGACGCCGGCAAACTGATTGTCATCGGACTCGTCGCGTTGATCGTGATCGGACCGAAGGAGCTGCCGCGCGTGCTGCGGCAGGTCGGGCAGGCGATCGGCAAGCTGCGGCGGATGGCTGCCGACTTCCAGGGCCAGTTCATGGACGCCATGCGCGAGGCCGACATCGAGGACATCCGCAAGGAAGTCGCCAAGGTCGGCGAGTCCGCCAAGCTCGACGTGAACTTCGATCCCGTCGGCACGATGCGCAACGAGATCGGCGGCGCGATCGAGAAATCAAACATCCCGCACGAGGCGGATTACACGCCGCCCGTCGAGCCGACCGTGCCGGTCAACGTCATCAACATGCCCGACCTGCCGGACACGGCGCCCGCGGCCACCGAATCCACGATCGCAGCCGCGATCGCCCCCGTGACGCCGGAGGCTGCGCAGGCGGCGGCGCCTGAGGCTCCCGCCCGTTCGTCGCAAGCGTGACATGAAATGACCGACGCCGACATTGAATCCACGCGCGCGCCGCTGATCGAACATCTGATCGAGCTGCGCTCCCGCCTCATCAAGGCGGTGCTCGCCTTCATTCTCATGTTCATCGTCGCCTTCTACTTTGCGAAGGACATCTACAACCTGCTGGTCATTCCGTTCGAACATGCCGCAGGACCGGACGCGAAGCTGATCTACACCGCGCCGCAGGAATTCTTCTTCACGCAGATCAAGGTCGCGATGTTCACGGCGGCTTTTGCCGCCTGTCCGGTCATCTTCTCGCAGATTTACGCTTTCGTGGCGCCTGGCCTCTACAAGCACGAGCGCATGGCCTTTGCGCCTTATCTTGTGGCGACGCCGTTCTTCTTCGCCGCTGGCGCGATGCTGGTCTATTTCATCGTGACGCCGAACCTGCTGCACTTCTTCCTCGCCATGCAGCAATCGAAGGAGCCGGGCCGCGCGCAGATCGAGCTGCTGCCGCGCGTCAGCGAGTATCTGTCGCTGATCATGACGCTGATCTTCGCCTTCGGGGTGACGTTCCAGCTGCCGGTGGTGCTCACCCTGCTGGGGCGCATCGGCATCATCGACAGCGCGTTTCTGAAAGCCAAGCGCCGCTTCGCCATCGTCATCGTGTTCATCGTCGCCGCCGTGCTGACGCCGCCCGACATCTTCAGCCAGTTCGCCCTCGCGATCCCGGCGCTGCTGCTCTACGAACTTTCGATCGTCTCGGTCGGCGTGGTCGAGAAGCGGCGCGAGAAGGCGCGGATCGAGGCCGAGAAGGAAGGGTAGCGAAACCCTCTCCCGCCCGTCAGTGCGACACGCGCTCGGGCCAGCGGCCAAGATAGGTTGCCGCGTCGCTGCGCTCCTCGCAATGACGGGGCCTGGGCGGCCCCTCTTGCATCCCAAGCCGGGCAATGTCATTCCGGGGCCAACTCGCCGGGGCGCTCCGGCGCATCCCGGGGTCGTCTCCAAAGGCTTTCCATGTACGACATCAAATGGATTCGCGAGAACGCGGCTGTGTTCGACGACGGTCGCCGTCGGCGCGGGCTGCAGCCGCTGTCGGACAAACTCCTCGCGCTCGACGACGTCCGCAAGACCGCCATCGCCAGCATGCAGGCCGCCCAGGAGCGCCGCAACGCCGCCTCGAAGGAGATCGGGCAGGCGATGGCCGCCAAGGACTCAGGCCGCGCCGACGCCCTGAAGGCGGAGGTCGCCGAGCTCAAGACCCGCATGGGTGAGCTGGAGACGCAGGAGAAGGCCGCCATCGCGGAGCTCAACGCCGCGCTTCTGGAAATCCCCAATACGCCGCTTCCCGATGTGCCCGAAGGCCGCGACGAGCACGACAATGTCGAGACGCGCCGCTTCGGCACCGCGCCGGAGTTCGCGCCCGGCTACACGCCGAAGGAGCACTTCGAGATCGGCGAGGCGCTCGGCCTCATGGATTTCGAGGCCGCCGCCCGCATGTCCGGCGCGCGTTTCGTCGTGCTGAAGGGCGCCTTGGCGCGCCTGGAACGCGCCTTGATGCAGTTCATGCTCGACCTGCACACCGAACAGCATGGCTACACGGAAGTGAACCCCCCGTTGCTGGTGCGCGACGACGCCATGTATGGCACGGCGCAATTGCCGAAATTCCGCGACGACCAGTTTCGCGCGGGCGATGACTTCTGGCTGATCCCCACCGCCGAAGTC
>JAQGKM010000086.1 GCA_028290125.1 Hyphomicrobiales bacterium
GGTCCCAGTTCACAAGGCGCTTGTCCTTGTAGATCAGGCCCTGCCGATGCAGCTCGACGAAGACTTTCAGGACGGCGCGCGACAGGCCCGCGTCCATGGTGAAGCGCTCGCGCGACCAGTCGCAGGAGGCGCCCATGCGCTTCAGCTGGTTGACGATCGCGCCGCCGGATTCGGCCTTCCACGTCCAGACCTTTTCGAGAAACTTCTCGCGGCCGAGTTCGCGGCGGCCCGGCTGCTGGTTCTGCGCGAGCTGGCGCTCGACGACCATCTGCGTCGCAATGCCGGCATGGTCGGTGCCCGGCTGCCAGAGGACGTCCTTGCCGCGCATGCGCTCGAAGCGGCAGAGCACGTCCTGCAGCGTGTTGTTGAGCGCGTGCCCCATGTGGAGCGAGCCGGTGACGTTGGGCGGCGGGATGACGATCGAATAAGGCGCCGCATCCTTGCGGTCCTCGCGGCCGGCGCGGAACGCCTGCGCGTCTTCCCAGGCCTGCGAAATGCGTGTTTCCACGCTGGCGGGATCGAAAGTCTTGTCCATCATGGGAAGGTACCGAACTCGTGTCAGGAAAGAGCGCTGCGGAATCCCGCTGTGCGCGCTAAAAACCCTGCCACGTGCGGCGTGTCAATGAAACGGGCGACCCGGCCGGAGCGGAGCCGCCCTGCCCGCCTCAGCGGCCGCGCGAAACGCGCTCGATCTCGGCGCGCACCAGCGTCTCGACCAGCGAGGGCAGATGATCGTCGAGCCATTCCTTCAGCATCGGGCGCAGCATTTCGCGCGCCATGGCTTCCATGGCCTGCGCATTCGGCATCGACCGCGCGGCGTTGAGCACCTGGAAGGATGAATTGACCGCGAGATCGGTCTGGTCGGACACGAGCGGCGGCTCGTCGCGCGTCACGAGGCGCGGCGTGGGGGCCGGAGGCCGCGCGGCGAACTCGCGCACGTCGGCGGTGGGCTTCGGAGCCTCGGGACGCGCCGGACGCGCCGGCGGGGGCGAGACGAACGAGCCCGAGAAATCGGCGGGGGCGCGCTGCGCGGGCTGCGGACGCTTGCGTTCCAGTTCCGGCTCGCGCACGGGCGGCAGCCGCTCTTCCGTCATCCGGACCTCGTCGCGCATGCGGACCTCGGTGCGCGGCCTGTGTTCGTCGCGCGGCGCATTGAATTCATCCCGGATGATGGCCTCGGGCTTGCTGCTCAGCGGCAGCGTCTGGTCGTCCGAAATGATCTTGCGGATGGACGCCAGAATCTCCTCCATCGAGGGCTCGTGGGCGCGTTGTTCGGCAGCCGTAGATTCCGGAATCGTGGACGGATATGCGGTCATGGCCTCTGACGCTTTCTTGCAAGTTCGCCGCATACGGCGGCTCTATCCCGGCGAGCGAATCAGACCGCGCATCTGCCTGATTCGTTTACGCCGTCTCACATTGAACGCGCCGTGAACCGTGAGCAAGACGATGCTTGCGAGCACTTGTGGAAAGGCTGCGGAGGGTCAGCGACCGTCCGGCGTGCTGGTGCCGATCCACTTGCCCTTGACCTGATCGAAGTGAATCGTCGGGTCGTATTTGACGACCTGCAGGCCGAGCGTCGTGGCCGACAGGCGACCGACGGAAGCGAGCAGCGCGTAGGAGCTGACGACCCGGTCGCGCTGCGCGCTGACCAGCTGGACACGCGCATTGAGCAGCAATTGCTGGGCGTTGAGCACGTCGAGCGTGGTGCGCTGGCCGACCTTGGCCTCTTCACGCACGCCGTTGAGGGCGATTTCAGCGGCGCGGACCTGCGCCTGCGCGGCCTGGATGACGGCCGACGAATTGACCCAGGTGCCCCAGTTCGAAACGACCAGCGCGCGAATCTGCTCGCGCTGCAGATCGGCCTGCAGCTGGGCCTGACCGAGCAATTCCTTGGCCTGACGCACAGCGGAATAGACCGCGCCGCCTTCGTAGATCGGCACGGAAAGCGAGGTGACGACCGAAGCGCCGAGCGTGTCGATGCGGCCGCCCGCGCCGCCGCTGCCGCCGCTCCCCGACGAGGTGTCGTACCGGCGCGACAGCGAGCCGGTGACGCCGACCGTCGGATAAAGCTGGCCGGTGATGACCTTCACGTTCAGCGAGGCGGCGTCGACGTTGTGACGCGCGGCCTGAATGGCGGGGTGCTCGAGTTCGGACAGCGCGATCGCCGACTTCAGCGACGCCGGCACGACCTTGTCGAGCGGGCGCGCAGGCTGAAGGTTCGACGGCTCGATGCCGATGACCTGGCGGAAATTGGCGATGCTGGTCTGCAGGTTCGCCTGCGCCGTGAAGGCGTCGGCCTGGCCTTGCGCGAGCGAAGCCTCGGCCTGCGCCACGTCGGTGCGGGTCACTTCGCCGACCTGGAAGCGGTCCCGCGTCTGGCGCAGCTGCTGCTCGAGCACTTCGACGTTGTTGCGGCGCAGGTTCAGGATGGCGGTGTCGCGCAGCACGTTCATGTAGGACGTGGCGGCGTTGGACAGGATGTTCTGTTCCGTCAGGCGCGTGTTCTCGCGCGCCTGGAGGATCTGAGATTCGGCGCGGCTCACGCCATTGGCGGTGCGGTTGCCGTTCCAGAGGTTCTGCGTGACCGAGAGGCCGACGCCACGAGGCTGGCTGTAGCGCGTTGCGGAATTACCGCCGCCCGACGTCTCGTTGACGTTGAATCCGACGTCGCCGTTGGCGGTGATCGTCGGGCGATAGCCGGACAGGGCCGTCGGCAGGTTTTCGTCGGTCGCGCGGCCCGAGGCGCGCTGGGCATTCAGGTCAGGGTTGAAGCCATAAGCGCGGGCAAGAGCACCGGAGATCGTTTCCGCAGAGAGGGGCTGCGCGAGCGCAACGCAGCCTGCAACCAGCGCCGCCAGTGAAGCCGCGAGGCTGAAGAGACCCCGGCGGCCCTTGGGGCCAGGTGCCGGAATGAACGCGTCGCGACGAATCATCTGCAACCTCAATACGTATTCCGGATCGGTCCGGAATGATTAACCCAAAGCCGAACCGGAATCACGGCCTGCAAAGAGCTTGGCCGATATTACCCGCTCCGGGCCGGTTGTCCTCACGCCACCTGCGGCCAAGGCGCTGAATCAGGTGAGGTGCCACAAAAATGCGACACCTGGGGAACTTAGCCAGTTCAGAAGACGAAAATGGGGCGCCGTGCGAAGGCCCCCAGAAGCGCGCCCGAGGCGTCGAACAGCACGCGGCGGCTGAGTTCGCCGCCAACCTTCTCGTAACGCGTCGCCTTGGCGGCATTGCCGGTCGGATCGCCGGCCGCGCGCTGGATGACAACCAATCGTCCGCCCGGCGCAAGCTTGGCGAGCAGCGGGTCCAGCCCCTCCTCCACCGCACCGTTGACGAAAATGAGGTCGAACACGCCATCGACGCCGGCGCTCGCGTCGAGCGGGCCGCAGACCGCCGTGGCGTTCAGCCCGGCGCTGGAGAATTGCGCGGCGGCCAGCGCCGAGAGCGAGGCGATCGGCTCGAGCGACACGACGCTCTTGGCAAGACCCGCGAGAATGGCGGCCGTGTAACCGGCGCCGCCCGCGACATCGAGCACGCGGTCGTCCGCCTTCACGCCGGCGCCCTGCACCATGCGCGCCAGCACCATCGGCGTCAGCAAGCAGCGGGTCTCGCCCTCCTGGCTCCTGATTTCGAGCGGCGCGTCCGAATAGGCGAGCGGCGCGAGCGCGCCCGGCACATACATCTCACGCGGCGTGTCCAGGAACTGGTCGAGAACCGTCTGGTCCGTCACGTCGAAGGTGCGGATCTGGCAGTCGACCATCGTCTGGCGCTGGCTGGCGGTGTCGTGGGCAGTGGCGGACGTGCTGGTCAACATCGGCATTGTCGCTCCGGCTGTCGGCGAAACGCGCAGCAGGAGCGCGCACGACGGACTCGTAGGCGCAGCTTATATGCAGCGCACGCAGCTCTGTCCACGCCGCGCACGGCGCTGTCCTCAGCCTGCGCCCGTCAGGCGCCCTTCAGCTTGCGATTGCACAGGCTCCAATAGCCGCCGCCCTTTTCCAGCCAGCGCATGCCGGCGTTGCCGTTGGTCGCCTTGTTGGCCTGATACTGCTCGCTGCACGTCTTCTGGCGAGCCTGCGAGGGCCGCAAGTCCGCGAATTTGGCCGGCACCGCGCCGGGGAAGACCGGCGAAGCCGCGGCCCCGGCCGCTGCCGGAGGGGCCGCATCCTGAGCTTTCGCCGACGGCGGATTGGTGACAGCGGCCACGGCGACGGCCGGTTGCGCCAGAGACGCGCGGCATTCCGTGAGGAATTTCGGCCAGGTGGCGCCCTGAGTGGCGTTGGCGGCCTTGGCGGCCTGCCACTTTTCACCACAGGCCTTCATGGAGCCATCCTGCGCGAGCGCGGCGGGCGCCGACAGGAGCGCGGCCAACACAACAGGGAGAAAACGCGAGATCGAGAAAAACATGAAGCAAAGCCTTCGTTCAGCAATGCGTCATGAAATGCCCAAAATGGGCGGATGGCAAGCGGAAGTTCCGTTCCGCTCCCCTGCCCTCAGCGCGGGGCGACACGTCCGGCCGACACGGGTCCCTGGATGACCTGGACCTTCGCCGACAGGGTGGACGACCCGATCGCCACCCAGACGTTCGGGTCTTCCTGCGACTGGCGCTTCACGAAGCGATAGGGCGTGCGCGACCAGATCTTCATCTCATCATTCATGTTGTCGAGCACGAACTCGCCGCGGGTGGTCTTCACCGTCAGGACGGCGTGACCCTCGTCGTTTTCGTCGCGCACGACAGTCATCAGCAGCGCCTGCCGGGGAAAGCCGGACTCGATCAGCAGCTTGCGCTTGAGAAGCGCGTAATCCTCGCAATCGCCGGCGCCGTCGGACGGCAGATCCCAACGATCGACGACTTTCCAGTGATCGTAGTCGGACTGCGGCTGGATCTTGCGGTTGATGCGGCGGTTGATCATGTCGATGAGGGCGAGATTGGCGGCGGTCCCCTCCACGTCGCGGGGCGACGTCTGGCCGGTCCGGCAATCGTCCTTGTAGCGGGTGCAGAAGTCGGCCCAGCCCATCGGGGTCAGGGTCGCCATGCCGACACGGATGAACCGACCGGGCTCTTCCGCGACCGTCGGATGAAGAATCGCGATCGTTCCGACGAGGAACACGCAAATTGCAACTCCGACCTGTCTTATACGCGCAAACATGAACCAACGCTCCCGTGACATGGGCATTCTGGCCGGTGCGCGTTTGGCTCCCGCTAAGTGAATTGCTCGGAATTTAGCGAGCTGGATTAACCTTTCGGGTGGCGATCGCGCCGTTTGCGGGGCCTTGCGTGTGAGTGTCCGCGCCCCGACGTCTGTCGCTGCGGCCCAGAGGCTTTCCGCCGGCTCTCGCAGGGAGACGCGCGCGCGACGAAACTGTCCCGGGCGCAACGAAACCGCCCGGCTTTGGTTAATCCGGACAACTAGACTCAAAAAAAGTTTTGCGTTTCCAACGTCTTGCCCTCAGGATTTCGCCACATGTCGCTGACGTTTCCCTCTCCGGACGCCCTCCCGAACGCTCCTCTCGCCTGGACGCCGGAGGATCGCGCCGCGCTCGAAACGGCGGTCCGGCAGCTGGAGCGCACGACCTTCGCGGCGCGCCTGACAGGTCTTCTCGGCCGCCAACTGGAAAGCGCCGGAGCCTTCATCCCGCAGCGCGTCCGCCAGATCGCCGCCAAAGCGACCGCCAGGGCGCTGTCGAGCGCCATGCACGCCGCCTTGCGCAGCCTGAAACCCGGCGCGACGCCGGCCTCACCCCGTCTTCACCGGGCGCTGGCGACCGCGACCGGCGCCGCCGGCGGAGCCTTCGGGCTCGCCAGCCTGCCCGTCGAATTGCCGCTCTCGACCGTCATCCTGCTGCGGTCGATCGCCGACATCGCACGGCAGAACGGCGAGGATCTCTCGCAGCCCGAAGCGGCCCTCGCCTGCATGGAAGTGTTCGCCCTCGGCAGTCGCTCGCCCGACGACTCCTACATGGATTCCAGCTATTTCGCCGTCCGTGCCCTGCTTGCGCGCACCGTCTCGGAGGCGGCGCGCTACATGGCCGCGACTGCGGCCGCCGACGAGGCCGCGCCCATCATGTTGCGTTTCATCGCCCAGATCGCGACCCGCTTCGGCCTGGTGGTGAGCCAGAAGTTCGCCGCCCAGGCGATCCCGGTGATTGGCGCTGCCGGCGGAGCGGCGGTGAACTACGCGTTCATGGATCATTTCCAGACGCTGGCCCGTGGCCATTTCACGGTCCGCAGGCTTGAACGCAAATACGGTGCAGACGAAGTTAAAAAGAATTACAATTCCACCTATGCTCCTGAGGCAACTATCTAATTTACACGCGATTCCGGACGGATTAACCTTCTGCCAGCCTGCTTCCGACGCCTCTCAATTTCAGTCGCCGCAACTACAACTTGACCTTAATCAATTGATACTCAAGATAGATATCGCGCGCCGCAGCATTTAAGGCGCGCGGGAGTTTCACGTGGCGTTGCCGGGCGATCGATTCAGCGAACAGACGAGGCGCTCCGGCGTCCCGACCAGGCCGGCCGGGTTCCTGATCCTGATCGCGGCCGCCATTTTCGTGCCCCTCGCGTTCTTCACCGTCGGCGCCAGCAGCGCCTGGAACGCTGCCGAGGACGAGACGATGACATCGCTCGAGCGTGTCACGACGATGCTGCACGAGCACGCACTGCGCGCCTTCGAGACACATGAAGCGTTGATGACGGCGGTCGACCAACGCGTCGCGGGGCTGTCCCTGCCGCTAACGCCCGACCGGCAACTCGAGAGCAATGGATTTCTCGCCGCCCTGCGCAGATCGGCCATTCCGGTGAGCGGGCTCGCCATCGTCGATCAGGACGGCCGGATCGCGGCGGCGAGCTTCACAGGACAGTCGGCGCCTGCCGAGCTTCGCGATGCGAACTTCCTTGCCGACCTCCGGAAACAGACCAGCCGCCTCATCGTCAGCCCGGTGATGGCCAACGCCACCACGGGCGCGCGGAACTTCGCGATCTTGCGGCGACACCTCACGCCGCTGGACGAAGAGCGCGGTCTGATCATGTCGCTGTTCGACGTTTCGTTTTTCGAGGCCTTCTACCAGCCGTTGCGCCGGGAGCGCGGCGACATGATCGCGCTGTTGCGCGCCGACGGCGCCCCCCTCGTGATGACTCGGATCGAACTCGAAACCGACGGGGCGGCGTCGAACGAAGCGGCCGCCATCCTGAAGGCCGCCAAGGGCGCGAACGCGACCCTGCGCATGCCCGGCGGCAAGGGCGGTTCGGACATGCTCTACATGGTCCGCCGCATCGCCGATTATCCGATCTATCTCGTGCAGGGCCGCAGCCTCAGCAACGTGAAGCATCAATGGATCATTCGCGTCGCGCCGTATGCATTGCTGCTGCTCACCAGCACGAGTTTCATGCTGCTGCTGATCTGGCGCATGGCGGGCGCCACGCGCCGCGAGCAGGAAGCCTATGCGCGGCTCGCCGTCGAAGAGGCCAACCATTCCGCCAAGACGCAATCCAACGTGCGTCTCAAGCGCATGATGGACACGAACGTCTTCGGCGTCGTCACCTTCAGCGACAAGGGCGTGATCGAGGCCAATGACGCCTTTCTGTTGATGGTCGGCAAGAACCGCGGGACCTTCAAGGCGCAAGGCTTTACCTGGCTGACGCGCACCGGGCACGACCTTGCGACCGACGATTACATCAGGGCGCAATTGCTGCGGCGGGGCTCCTGCCCGCCGTTCGAAACCGAGATCATGATCGGCGACAACAACACAGTGCCGGTGCTAATCGGCGCCACGCTGTACGACCGCGATCCTTTCACCTGGACCTGCTTCGTGCTCGATCTCACCGAACGACGCGAGCGCGAGGCCCAGCAGATCTTCATCATGCGCGAGCTGAACCACCGCACCAAGAACCTGCTCACCGTGATCCGCTCCATCGCCGGACAGATCGCCCGCACGGGCGCCGGCTGGGACGATTTCCGCGACCGGTTCAACAATCGCCTGACGGCGCTGGCTGGCGCGCATGACCTGCTCGTCGACAGCAACTGGCGCGGCGCCGCGCTCGACCATCTGGTCCGGTCGCAATTCGCGCAGTTCCACGATCTCTCGAGCGGTCAGATTTCGATTTCAGGACAGGACATCAACCTCAGCCCGCGCGCCGCGCAGGCGATTGGCATGGGGCTCTACGAGCTCATGACCAATGCGGTGAAATATGGCGCGCTGTCGACCCACACGGGGCGCATCGAAGTGCGCTGGGATATCATCATCGAGAACAGCGACGCCGTGTTCCAGATGGACTGGCGCGAGATCGGCGGCCCGCCGGTCGCCGAGCCCACCCACAAGGGGTTCGGCCACATCGTGATTGCAGAAATGACCTCGCGCTCGGTTCAGGGCGAGGTCAGCTATTCATTCCCGCCCGACGGCGTCGAATGGAGCCTCACCGCCCCGCTCGACGCCATTGCGGAGACGACCGAGAGTCAGTCGCCCGACATGATGGACCGGATACGCGCGGCCTGACGTTCAGCCGCGCATAAGGTGCGTGTCGTCGCCGATCAGCGCCGACTTGATCGGGCAATAGCCTTCCGCGCCACGCCACGCGAGATAGGCGCCGCCGGCCAGCGCCAGGGCGTTCAGCGCCGGGTTTGGACGCGGCTTCGCCGCCATGGCGGCAAGGCCAAGCCCGCCAAGAATATAGATGGCGCGTTCGCCGGTGGTGAGGTTGGGAGAGTGGGACTGAAACATCTCGGTCAGCGACATCTGCATTGGCTCCTTTGTTCAAGGAACGAACGCCGGCGGTGATCCGTGGTTCCGGCGCGCAGCATGGACAGAGTCGCGCAGGACCGCTCTTGCGCAATGACGTCACGATGGAGAAAGATTGGCTCCCCGAGCAGGGCTCGAACCTGCGACAATTCGATTAACAGTCGAATGCTCTACCAACTGAGCTATCGGGGAACGCGTCGCCGTTGCGACGAAGGGGCGTATAGCAAGCCGCCTTCGGATTGCAAAGCAGAAATCGGCCTTTCGTCAGACTTTTCGTGTGCTCAAGCTTTTTCACGCCGTCATCGCGCGTTGCGCCTTGCCCCCGCCCGCTTGCCTTGCTAAGACCCGCCCGTTCGGCGCTGCTTGCGCCAACATGAGGCCTCGTGGCGGAGTGGTTACGCAGAGGACTGCAAATCCTTGCACCCCGGTTCGATTCCGGGCGAGGCCTCCAATTTTCCCACATTCAAAACCGTCGCGACGACCCGCATTTCGTGTGGGCAAACGCCGCCTGCAGCATTGCGCAAGCTTGACCCAAGCTGCTGAACAGCGCCATCAAGACGCCGCCAAATCCACGGGCGGTCCTGGACCGTAACTCGCACGCCAAGCGAGGACAGTCATCACCTATGCCATCCGCCACCCAGCCTGCCATCGTATGGTTTCGTGACGACCTGCGCCTCTCCGACCAGCCTGCGCTACGCGCGGCGATCGAGAGCGGCGCGCCCGTCCTGTGCCTCTTCATTTTCGATGAAGAAAGCGCCGACATCCGTCCGCTCGGCGGCGCGTCGCGCTGGTGGCTTCACCATTCCCTGGCGGCGCTTTCGAAGTCGCTGACGAAGATCGGCGGACGGCTCGACATCCTGCGCGGCGCCGCGACGCCGCTCGTCACCCAGCTCGCGTCGTCCGCACGCGCCGCCTCCGTGTCCTGGACGCGCCGCTATGGCGCCGCCGAAATCGCGGTCGACCGGCAGGCGAAGGCGGACCTCTCCGACGCCGGCTGCGCCGTGCGGTCCTTCAACGGCCAGTTGCTGCACGAACCGTGGGACGTGCAGACCAAGGCCGGCGATTTCTTCAAGGTCTATTCGCCGTTCTGGCGCGCCGCGAGCGCACGCCCTGCCCCCGCCGACCCGCTGCCGGCTCCCTCCAAACTGAAAGCCGCTGACTGGCCTGCCGACGCGCCCGCGCGCGTCAGCCTCGACGATCTCGCGCTGCTGCCGACCCATCCCGACTGGGCCGGCGGCTTGCGCGAGACGTGGCGGCCCGGCGAGGCAGGCGCACAGGAGCGCCTCGCCGACTTCCTCGACACGCGCGCGCATCGTTACGCGGCGTCGCGCGACCGGCCCGACCAGCCGGGCACGTCGGCGCTGTCGCCGCATCTGCGGTTCGGCGAAGTCTCGCCGCGGCAGGTTTATCACGCCGCCCGTCATGCCGAAGCGGCCGGGACTGTGCCGGGTCGCGACGCGGAGAAATTCATCGCCGAGCTCGGCTGGCGCGAGTTCGCCTACCACCTGCTGTTTCACGCGCCCGACCTGCGCCGACAGAACTTCAGCCGGAAGTTCGACGGCTTCCCGTGGCGCGAACCCACGCCGCATGAACTCGACGCCTGGCGCCATGGCCGCACTGGTTATCCGATCGTCGACGCGGGGATGCGCGAGCTGTGGACCACCGGCGTCATGCACAATCGCGTGAGGATGATCACCGCGTCTTTTCTGGTGAAAGACCTGCTCGCCGACTGGCGATTGGGCGAAGAATGGTTCTGGGACACGTTGTGCGACGCGGATCCCGCCAACAATCCGGCGAGCTGGCAGTGGGTGGCGGGCTCGGGCGCCGACGCCGCGCCCTACTTCCGCGTCTTCAACCCGGTGCTGCAAGGCAAGAAGTTCGATCCGACAGGAGCTTACGTACGTAAGTTTCTTCCAGAGCTTGAACGCCTGCCCGACACATGGATCCACGAACCATGGACGGCGCCGGAGGACGCGCTCCGGTCTGCGGGCGTGTCGCTCGGTAAATCCTATCCTGCGCCCATCCTGGATCACGCCCGTGCGCGTGACAGGGCGCTGGCGGCGCTCGCGACCACCCGGACCGATACGGCCTGACCGGCTCAACAGGAATCAAGCTTCATGAAGATCGCCGTTGTCGGCTCAGGCATTTCCGGAAATGCAGCCGCGCTCGCACTTTCGCAGGCGACGCACCAGAATGAAGTGGTGATCTACGAGCGCGACAGCCGGCCCGGCGGCCATTCCGCGACGGTCGACATCGACTATGACGGCGCCAAGATCGCCGTCGACACCGGCTTCATCGTCTACAACGAAAAGAACTATCCCAATCTCACGGCGATGTTCGACTATCTCGGCGTCGAGACGCAGCTCTCCGACATGAGTTTCTCAGTCTCGGCCGATCGCGGGCGCTTCGAATGGTGCGGACGCGACAGCGGCGGCGTGCTGAACTCGCTGTTCGCGCAGCGCAGCAATCTCGCCTCCCCGTCGTTCTTGCGTTTCTTGCTGGAGATCGGCCGCTTTCAGAAACAGGCCATCGGGGATGCGCGCGCGCACACGGTCGGCGAAGGATCGCTCGCGGATTATCTCGCGCGCCACAGGTTCTCGACGAAGCTGCGCGACGATTACCTCGTCCCGATGGGCGCGGCGATCTGGTCGACCTCGCCGCGCGAGATGCTGGCCTTTCCGGCCACGAGCTTCATCGAATTCTTCGACAATCATTGCTTGCTGCAATGGGACCGTCCGCGCTGGCGCACGGTCACGGGCGGCAGCCGCTCCTACGTGCAGAAGCTGGCCGAAGTGTTCGGCGAGCGGCTGCGTCTGGCGCGCGGCGCGACGCAGATCACCCGCGACGCGGACGGCGTCACCATCGTCGACGCGAGCTGCCATTCCGAGCGCTTCGATCATGTCGTGCTCGCAGCCCACGCGCCGGACTCGCTGGCGATGCTCGCTGACGCGAGTGACGCCGAACGCGCGCTGCTGGGCGCCTGCCGCTATGCGCCCAACGATGTCTGGCTTCATCGGGACGCCGCGCTGATGCCGCGGCGCAAGGCCGCCTGGGCTTCGTGGAATTTCCTGCGGGAGGGAAACGCGGACGATCGCGCCTGCGCGGTCACCTACTGGATGAACAAGCTGCAGGGGATCGATGAGGGCAAGCCGCTTTTCATCACGCTGAACCCGCCTTTCGAACCCAGGCCCGACCTCGTCTTCGGCCGCTTCAGCTACGATCATCCGCAGTTCGACCGCCCCGCACTCGAGGCGCGTCGCAATCTGCACGGGCTGCAGGGCCAGCGCCGGACGTGGTTTGCGGGCGCCTGGACCGGCCACGGCTTCCATGAGGATGGACTGTCGTCGGGCCTCGCCGTCGCCGCCCAGCTTGGCTGCGCGGCGCCCTGGGCGCACGGGGAAGACAGGACGCCGATTGACGCGCTAAGTTTCCCGATGGCCGCGACGCCTCCCGTGCGTGCGCGCAAGGAACTGGTGCCGTGACACAATCCGCTGACTTCAGGCCGCCGGGAGCCGCCGCATCGCTGTACAGCGGCCCGGTGATGCATGCGCGCATGAAGCCTGTGCAGCACCGCTTCACCTATGACGTTTACTCGCTGCTGATCGACGTCGACCGCCTGCCCGAGGCGCATCGCCTGTCGCCGGTGTTTTCGGTCGCGCACTGGAACCTGCTGTCGTTCTCCCCGAAGGATCACGGACCGCGCGACGGCTCGAGCTTGCGGGCGCATGTCGACCGGCTGCTCGCCGCCTCGGGCGTCGGCCTCGCCGGCGGACGCGTGCTGCTGTTCTGCTATCCGCGCGTGCTCGGCTTCGTCTTCAATCCGCTGTCGATCTATTATTGCTACGACGCGCAGGAGCGCCTCGTCGCGCTGGTCTACGAAGTGCGCAACACCTTTGGAGAAAGCCATTCCTATGTCGCGCCGATCCGCGCGCAGGAAGCAGCAGTGTCGGGCGTGCGGCAGGACCGCGACAAGCTGTTCTATGTCTCGCCCTTCCTCGACATGACGATGCGCTATCACTTCCGCCTGCAACCGCCGGGCGACGTGCTGAAGGTGCGCATTCTGGAGAGCGATGCGGAGGGCCCGATCCTTGCCGCAACCTTCGCGGGCGTTCGCTCCGACATGCGGACCGGCGCTTTGCTGAAAGCCTTCTTTTCCGTTCCGCTGCTGACGTTCAAGATCGTCGGCGCGATTCATTACGAAGCGTTGCGCCTCTGGCTGAAAGGCCTGCGCCTCGTGCCCCGCCCGGCTCCGCCGGAACCTGCCAGCTACCGCGACGCCAACCCCGACGCACTTCCCCAATCGCGCACATGACATCGAGAACGAGAGTGAACATGCCCGCGAACAACCTGATTGTCGTCACCCCGGAAAATGTCGGCGAGCTCTCGAAGGATTATCCCTTCGCCGTCAGGCAATCGCTGAAGTTCGGACTGATGCTGGAACGCGGTCGCCTCGACATCAAGATGCCGAACGGTCCGACGCTGCGCTTTCAGGGGGCCGGCGACGGACCCGAGGCCGTCATGGTCATCTACTCGCTCGATTTCGCGAAGGATCTCGCCAGCGGCGGAGAGGTCGGCATTTCGGAAGCCTTCATCAAGGGCCATTGGGAAAGCCCAAACCTGACGCA
>JAQGKM010000088.1 GCA_028290125.1 Hyphomicrobiales bacterium
TCGACGAAACGTTCGGCCTCGTAACGGCCGTCCTTCCATTCGGCGATGGCCGCGCGCATGCGCTTTTCGGCGAGTTCGAGCAGCCGCGCGAAACACGCGACCGCATTGTCGCGGCCGAACTTGCGGATGAGTTCGATGACGCGCTGTTCGCCGAGCCGTGCCGAGCCGAGCTGGCCGCGAATGTCGCCGAGCACCAGTTCGGGCGTGCGGCTGTTGGCGGCGATAATGCGCTCGACCTCTATGTTGCGCTCGCGCCGCCGCTGCACGCGTACCGCCGGCAGATGCAGGCCCTCGTTGAAGGTTTCCTTCGCCTGTCCCGAGCAGGAACCCGGCACCGGCCCGCCGATATCGCTCTTGTGCGCGATCGAGCCGCAGAACCCCATCAGCTCGTCGTTGAAGAACACCGGCGTGATGACCGCCATGTCGGGCGCATGCGGGCTGCCGCCCTCGTACGGATGGTTGATCAGGAAGGCGTCGCCTTCCTCGATGTCGTCATAGCTGCGGATGACGGCGGCGGTGCAAGCTGGGAAGGCGCCGATGTGCAGCGGCAGCACGACATGCTGCGCGATGACATCGCCGTCCGGCGCCATGATCGCGCAGGAAGCGTCCTGCGATTCACGGATGATGGTCGAGAAGCCCGTGCGGAACAGCGAGTTCTGCATCTCCTGCACGATGCCATCGAGGCTCGCGCGGATGATTTCGAGTTCGACCGCATCCACGGTCCTGTGCGCGGACCCCATCAGGCGGCTCCCATGGTGATGATCATGTTCTTGTAGGCGTCGACGCGGACGTGCTGGCCGGGAAAGACGACGGTGGTGCAATCGAGCTGGTCGACGACGGCGGGGCCGCTGAAGGTCGCGCCGACGTCGAGCTTTTCGCGCTGGTAGACGGGACACGAGAGTGTCTTGCCGTCGAAGCGCATGTCGCGGTGCTCGCGGATGGCGTCTTCCGTCCGGAGCCCCTGCGGCGTGTAGGACGAGAGTTTCACCGGCGGCACGCGGCCGATTCCGCGCAGGCGGTAGCTGACGATCTCGACCGGCTCGTTGGGCGCGGTGTGGCCGAACTGCTGGCGATGCGCTTCGTCGAAATCCGCGCGCAACTGGCGCAGCGCGCCTTCACCCAGTGTCGCGGGCAGCAACATGGTGAGTTCGTATCCCTGTCCGGCGTAGCGAAGGTCGAGCGATCGCTCGATTTCGATGGCGCCTTCCGCGAAACCCTCGGCGCGCAGTTCTTCGCGCGCATGGGTGACGAGGTCGGCGAATTGCGCATCGACCGAAGCCTCGTCGATCGACGCCAGCTTCGACAGGCGCGAGCGCACGTAGTCGTGCTTCACGTCCGACATCACGAGGCCCATGGCGGAATAGACGCCCGGAAACAGCGGCACGATCACGCCCGCCATGCCGAGGTCCTGCGCGATGCGGCCCGCGTGCAACGGACCTGCACCACCGAAGGCCAGCAGCATGAAGTCGCGCAGGTCATGGCCGCGCATGGTCGAGATGGCTTTTACCGCCTCCTGCATCTTCACGTTGATGATGCGCACGATGCCTTCCGCCGCATCGAGCATCTCCATGCCGAGCGGCTTTGCCACGCTGTCAACGGCGGCCTTGGCGGCAGCCTTGTCGAGCCGCATCTTGCCGCCGAGAAAATTGTCCTCACCGAGATAGCCGAGCGCGAGATTGCAGTCGGTGATGGTGGGCTGCGTCCCGCCGCGTCCGTAGCAAGCAGGGCCCGGCACGGCTCCGGCGCTGTCGGGGCCTACTTCCAGCGCGCCGAACTTGTCCGCCCGCGCCAGCGTGCCGCCGCCCGCCGAAACCGTGTTGATGTCGATCATCGGCAGCGCGATGTCGCGCCCGTCGATCTTGCCGCGATGAGAGACGGAGGGCTCGCCGTCCTTGATAAGCGCGACATCGCAGGAAGTGCCGCCCATGTCGAAGGTGATGAGGTTCTGTTCGCCGGTCGTGCGGCACGCCTGCACGGACGCGGTGATGCCGCCGGCGGGGCCTGACAGCACCGTCGCGACAGCCTTCTTGGCGGTCGCCGCGAAAGTCGACATGCCGCCGTTTGATTGCATGATGTATTTCTGCCTGGTCGCAACGCCCGCGCCCGAGAGCCGCGTCTCGAGGTTGGCGATGTAGCGCGCCAGAATGGGCTGCAGGTAGGCGTTGATGACGGTCGTCGACAACCGGTAGTACTCGCGGATCTGCGGCACGATGTCGGACGACAGCGAAACCTCGACGCCGGGCATTTCCTCCAGCACGATCTCGCGCACGCGCTGTTCGTGCTGCGGATGCAGGAAGGAGAACAGCAGGCACACGGCGACGGATTACACTTCGCGTCGCTTCAGCGGTTGCAGCGCCGCGCGCAAGGCGTCTTCGTCCAGCGCCTCCAGCACCTCGCCCTCGAAGGAGATGCGCTCGGGGACTTCCGCCGTCAGGGACGCCGGCACCAGCAGGGCGGGGCGGTCGTACATGATGTCGAAGATCACAGCCCCGTGCGGACGCGATTGCTCCTGCACTTCGTAGATGCCGCGGAAGCCTTTGGTGACGAGCAGCGCGGTGCGCACGCCCTTGCCCTCGAGCAGCGCGTTGGTGCCGACCGTGGTGCCATGGCAGAAATAGGTGATGTCGGCGGGCTTCACGCCCCTGTCGATCAGGAGTTCGACGCCCGCGAGAATGGCGCGCGAGGGATCGTCGGGCGTCGAGGGGATCTTGGCGATCGAGACTTCGTCGGTCTCCTCGTTCACATAGACGAAGTCGGAGAACGTCCCCCCGGTGTCCACCGTCACGCGATACTGGCCCATTCCACTCCCCGACGTTCTTTTTTTGCAGGTTAGACGGGTTCGCGGGCGGCGACAAATTCAAAGATTTGGGAAATCCCACAGAATGGGATCGTGCCGTTGCGACTTTCACGTGGATGCACGGGGTCCGGCGGGTTACTTTGCGGCTCACAGGAAGCGAGACACATGACCGACTACCCCCGCGACATGAAGGGCTATGGCCGCAATCCGCCCGATCCGCGCTGGCCCGGCGGCGCCAAGGTCTGCGTGCAATTCGTCGTCAATTACGAAGAGGGCGGGGAGAACAACATCCTGCATGGCGATGCGGCGTCCGAGGCCTTTCTGTCCGAAATCGTCGGCGCGGCCGCGTGGCCCGGCCAGCGCCACTGGAACATGGAATCGATCTACGAATACGGCGCGCGGGCCGGCTTCTGGCGGTTGTGGCGCATGTTCACCGCGCGTGGCATTCCGGCGACGGTCTATGGCGTCGCCACCGCCCTGCAGCGCTCGCCCGAGCAGGTCGCCGCCATGAAGGAGGCCGGCTGGGAGATCGCCAGCCACGGGCTGAAGTGGATCGAGTACAAGGATTACGACAAGGAAGACGAGCGCGCCGATCTCGTCGAGGCGATCCGCATCCACACGCAGGTGACCGGCGAGCGCCCGCTCGGCTGGTACACGGGCCGCGCCTCGATGCATTCGAACGACATCGTCATGGAGGAGGGCGGCTTCCTCTATTCGTCCGACGCCTATGCGGACGACCTGCCTTACTGGGTGAAGGGGCCGAAGGGCCCGCATCTCATCATTCCCTACACGCTCGACGCCAACGACATGCGTTTCGCCACCCCGCAGGGCTTCAACTCCGGCGACCAGTTCTTCGCCTATCTGAAGGACTCGTTCGACGTGCTGCTGGCGGAAGGCCGCGCCGGTTTTCCGAAGATGATGTCGGTCGGCCTGCATTGCCGTCTCGTCGGGCGCCCCGGCCGCGCGGCGGCGCTGGCGCGCTTCATGGACTACGTGCAGTCGCATGACGACGCCTGGTGCGCGACGCGGCTCGACGTGGCGCGTCATTGGCGCGCGACGCATCCGGCGTGAGGATGCGCCCCTCTCCCTGCAAGAAAGGTCCGAATCGCCCATGACCGACGCCGCGATCCCCAAAAGCCCGCCATCCCTGGCGCTCATGGCGCGCGTGTTCTTCTGGATCGGGCTTCTCTCTTTCGGCGGCGGGCTTTCGGGCTGGATCCATCGGCAGGTCGTTCAGAAATACGGCTGGATGGAGAATGACGACGTGCTGTCGGGCATTGCGCTCGCACTGGTGCTGCCGGGCGCCAATGTCACCAATCTCTGCGTCTATGTCGGCTACCGCATTCGCGGCACGG
>JAQGKM010000149.1 GCA_028290125.1 Hyphomicrobiales bacterium
CGCAAGGGACGGATACGGGCGGTGCGGAACATTCGCATCTGCTGATTATAGCGCGTCAGCGCGCTTTGCGCATCCGCTCCAGAAGCGGGACGGAAGCGAAGCCGTCGGGCTCGAGTCCCGCCTGCCGTTGGTAATGGCGGATCGCCACCTGCGCCTTCTCGCCGATCTTGCCGTCGAAATCGCCGATGTGATAGCCGCGCTGCGCCAGCCGGCGCTGCAACTCATAAGACTGGTTGGCGTCGAGCACGCGTTCGTGCACCGGCCATTTCGCGCTCAGTCCGGCGCTGCCTGCAAGCCGGTCCGACAGCAGCGAGACGCCGAGCGCATAGGCGTTCGACGCATTGTAGGATTTGATCGCCGCGAAATTGCGCGTCACGAGAAACGCCGGACCATTGCGGCCAGCCGGCAACATCAGCGCGCCCTCGCCGGTCTCGGGCATGTCGAGTCCATCGACGCGCTTCACGCCGGCCTTCGCCCATTGCGTGAAGGCGCGGTATTCGTTGGGCTCATGTGTGCGCAGCGAAAACGGCTTCGGCAGCGCGATTTCGTAGCCCCATGTCCAGCCCTTGATCCAGCCGTGCTGCGCCAGGTAGTTGGCCGTCGAGGCGAGCGCATCGGGCGCGCTCGACCAGATGTCCTTGTGGCCGTCGCCATCGTGGTCGACCGCATATTTCATGAAGCTCGACGGCATGAACTGCGTCTGTCCCATCGCGCCCGCCCACGAGCCCAGCATGTTTTGCGGCGCGACATGTCCCTGCTCGAGAATCTGCAGCGCGACGATCAGCTCGTTGCGGAAGAACGCGCCACGATGCTTTGCGGCCGCCAGCGTGGCGAGCGAGCGGATGGTGCTCATCTTGCCGCTGAAGCCGCCGTAATTGGTCTCCATGCCCCAGACGGCGAGCACGACGTAACGGTCGACGCCATATTGCGCTTCGAGGCGCGCGAGCGTGCGCTCGAATTCCGCGCCGCGCGCCAGCCCGCGTCCGACGCGCGACTTCGACACCGCGTCCTCGACATAACCCCAGATCGGCTTCACGAATTCGGCCTGCTTTCCGACCGTGCGCAGCACCGAAGGGTCGGGCGTCACGCCGTTCAAGGCAATCTCGAACGTGGCGCGCGACACGCCTGCGGCGTGCGCGTCAGGCCACAGGCCGGTCACGAAGCTGCGGAACTGGGCGTCGCTGACCGTGGCCTCCTGCGCCCGCGCGCTGGCGCTGGCGGCGACCATCCAGCCGGCGCAGAACAGGCTGAACAGCAGGAAAGTGCGCACCACCTGGCCGAAAGAAAAGAACACATCGCGACGACCGAGCGGGCGTGTGGGAACGACGCGGATCTTTGGCCTGCCAAAACGAAACATCACGCAACTCCGGACGCGCAAGCGACTGCAGGTTGAAATTACGCGCTGACTGTTTCGAATTTCTTTACCACGCCGATAAATCGCCCGGCGGCGTCCCGGGCCTTTACGCGGGCGCGTCCCGGGCCCAAACTCGCCCATCCAAGACGGGCGACGAGGCCCGCGATCCCCGGGAGGACGAACATGGGCCAGCCCCGCACCTACCGCATCGGCGACATTTCGATCACGCCCCTGCTCGATGGCGACCTCGACGCCTCGCTCGACAAGGTCCCGGATCCGGTCGATCGCGCTGCCGCCGCGCAGCTGATCGCCGCCGCCGGGGGCGACAAGGCTCTCACGATGGATTGCCACGCCTTCCTCCTGCATCTGCCGGACGGGCCGGTGCTGATCGACGCCGGCACGGGCGTGATGATGCATGAGCGGCTTGGCCATCTCCATGCGCGACTCGCCGAAACCGGCGTGCGGCACGAAGATATCCGCAGCATTCTGCTCACGCATGCGCACAAGGATCACTTCGGCGGCCTCGTCGACGCGCAGGGCGCGGCGATGTTTCCCAACGCCGAAATCGTGATGCACGAGGTCGAGGCGCGCTTCTGGCTCGATACGGATCCGGACGCCATGCCGACCCGCGCGCGCGACGCGCTGCCGCTCGCCCACAAGGCGCTGGGTCCCTACCGCGACCGCATCCGCCGCGTGCCCGAAGGCGGCGGCATGAAGGGCGTCGCCGCCCGCCTGGCGCCGGGGCACACGCCCGGCCACACCGCCTGGGTGATCGAGACCGGCGCCACGCCGATCGTCGCCTGGGGCGACGTGGTGCATGTCGCCGCCCTGCATCTGGTGCGGCCCGAGACCACCATGGTGTACGACCTCGATCCGCCGACCGCGACGGCGACGCGCAAAGCCATGCTGCAATGGATGGCCGACAGCGGAGCGGTGGTGGCGGGCGCCCACCTTGCAGCGCCGGGGATCGGCTATATTCAACGCGTCGAGGAACACTATGTCTTCGAAGCGCTTTCCTAGCCTAGCGGTTCGACTAAAAGCCACGCGTCGCCGCTCAAGACCCAGCTTGCCTTCCTGCCAAGGCGCGTGCAGCCTGCCCGCCTCTTCTGTCCTGCTCGGATGAATTCATGTCGCAACGCGTTCGCAAAGCCATCTTCCCGGTCGCCGGCCTCGGCACCCGTGTTCTCCCCGCCACAAAGGCGATCCCGAAAGAGATGCTCACCGTCGTCGACCGGCCCGTGCTGCAGCACGCCGTCGATGAGGCCCGCGAGGCCGGGATCGAGCATTTCGTCTTCGTCACCGGCCGCAACAAGCAGGTCATCGAAGACCATTTCGACATGTCCTACGAGCTCGAGGACACGCTGCAGAAGCGCGGCAAGCTCAAGGAATATCAGGCGCTGATGGCCGACCTGCCGGCGGCGGGCGCCACCAGCTTCACTCGCCAGCAGGCTCCGCTCGGCCTCGGCCACGCGGTCTGGTGCGCGCGCGACATCATTGGCGACGAGCCCTTCGCCGTCATCCTGCCGGACATGATCACCCTGCCGGGCCAGCGCCAGTCGCGCTGCATCGCGCAATGCCTGGAAGCCTACGAGAAACACGGCGGCAACATCATCGCCGTCGAGGAAGTGCCGCCGGAAGAGACGCACATGTACGGCGTCGTCTCGCTGGGTCAGGACTTCGGCCACACGTTCGAGATCGGCGGCATGGTCGAGAAGCCCCCGCAGGGCACGTCGCCGTCCAACCTCATCATCTCGGGCCGCTACGTGCTCGAGCCGCAGATTTTCGACATTCTGGCGAAGGTCGAGAAGGGCGCCGGCGGCGAGATCCAGCTGACCGACGGCATGAAGAAGCTCGCGGAAACACAGCCCTTCTTCGGCGTGCGCTTCGACGGCCGCACCTGCGACACCGGCTCGAAGCTCGGCTTCCTGATGGCCAACGTCCATTTCGCGCTGGCGCGGGACGACATGGCGCCGTCGTTCAAGGCCGAGCTGAAGAAGATTATCGGCGGGCTGTAGCTCCTCGGCCTCGTCGTTGCTGTGCAGGTTCAACACTTCGCTGATCGAAAAGTCCTGCAAGTGACGCATGGGATTCCCCTCCCCCTTGTGGGGAGGGGAATGGCGCGCGTCGGGCTTCGCCCTGCTCGCAATGACGAAGCTGACGCAATGACGGCTGAACAAGGTTAACGCGCGCGCCCTGCCCGGCTGACAAGACCGAGCCGCGCTGGTATGACGTGCGCATGACAAGCCTCAGCGCCCTTCCCAACATCGCCTCCCAGGCCAAGGCCTCGGCGCTTCGGACCCTTGGCCTCGAACGCGCCGGCATCGCCGCCATCGAGGCGGCCCTGACGCTCGACGGGCTTGGCGACCGCTTCGCCGACGCCGTCGCGCTGATCGGCGCCGCGCCCGGCCGCGTCATCGTCACCGGAATGGGCAAGTCCGGCCATATCGGCCGGAAGATCACCGCGACTCTCGCCTCCACGGGCCAGCCCGCTTACTTCGTCCA